>NZ_AKJI01000034.1:0-89525 GCF_000282415.1 Pseudomonas sp. GM60 | reverse complement strand
ACCTGTAGGAGCCGGCTTGCTGGCGATTGATACGCCGCGGTCCATCAGGAACACCGCGTTATCGTTCATCGCGAGCAAGCTTGCTCCTACAGGGGGCGGTGTGATGTTTTCAAGGAGTGTCTGGCTGATTGGCCGGGTGCGCTTTCATGAACGCTGGATGCGTCGCGGCCAGCGTCGCCACTCGACGAATCCGTGGGTATGCCTCCAGCGAAATGTTGAAACGTTCAGCCGCGTACAGCTGCGGAATCAGGTACACATCCGCCAGCCCCGGTTCAACGCCGAAGCAATAACCTTCATCACCAATCAACTGTTCCACCGTCGCCAGCCCTTGGCTGATCCAGTGCCCGATCCACTCGACCACCTGCGCTTCATCGTGGCCCAACTGCCGCAGCCTGTTGAGCACGCTGACGTTGTGCAGCGGATGCACGTCGCAGCCAATCACCGCCGCCACACCGCGCTCATGCGCGCGAGCGGCGAGGTCTTTGGACAGCAGCGGCACCTGTGGATAACGTTCCTCCAGGTACTCGATGATCGCCGGAGACTGGATCAGCAACTCGCCTTCGTCGGTGCGCAAGGCCGGCACCCGGCCTTGCGGATTGATCGCCAGGTACGGTGGCTGGCGATGCTCACCGCCCGGCGGCGCGATCAGGTTGATCGGCAGCGCCCGGTAATCCAGGCCCTTCAACGCCAAGGCGATACGCACCCGGTAAGACGAGGTCGAACGGTAGTAGGTATAGAGTTCCATGACCCGTTCCTCTTAACGCGCCGGCAGCACTTTGCCGCGGCATTCGCCGAAACCGATGGAGGCAAAACCGTCGCGGCTGCAACGGGCGCGCAGGATGATTTCGTCGCCGTCCTCAAGGAATTTACGCACTTCGCCGGAAGCCAGTTCGATCGGCTTTTTACCGCCCTCGGTGATTTCCAGCAGGCTGCCGAACTGACCGTTTTCCGGCCCTGACAAAGTGCCCGAACCAAACAGATCGCCGGCCTGCAACTGGCAGCCGTTGACGCTGTGGTGCGCGACCATTTGCGCCACGGTCCAGTACATGTGTCGGGTGTTGCTCAGGGTCAGTCGATGGGCCGGCAGGTTCTGCTCGCGCATGCCTTCGGTCAGCAGCAGCACTTCCAGTTCGATGTCGAAGGCACCCGCGGCCTGGTCACGTTTGTCGAACAGGTAAGGCAGCGGCTGCGGATCGCCTTCCGGACGCGCCGGTTGCGCACGACGGAACGGCTCCAGCGCTTCGGCCGTCACCACCCATGGCGAGATGCTGGTAATGAAACTCTTCGACAGGAACGGCCCCAGAGGCTGGTATTCCCACGCCTGGATATCCCGCGCCGACCAGTCGTTTAGCAGGCAGAAACCGGCGATGTGATCGGCGGCGTCGCCGATGGCAATCGAGTCGCCCATGTCGTTGCCCTGGCCGATCCAGATGCCCAGTTCCAGTTCGTAGTCCAGCCGTGCACACGGGCCGAAGGTCGGTTCGGTCTGACCGGCCGGCAGGGTCTGGCCTTTCGGACGGCGAACGTCGGTGCCGGACGGGCGAATGGTCGATGCGCGGCCGTGGTAACCGATCGGAACGTACTTGTAGTTCGGCAGCAGCGGGTTGTCGGGACGGAACAGTTTGCCGACGTTTTGCGCGTGCTCGATGCCGACGTAGAAGTCGGTGTAATCGTTGATTTTCGCCGGCAGGTGCATCTCGCAGTTCGCCGCCAGCGGCAGCAGTTTTGCACCTTGGGCTTCGATCTTGCCGTGCAGGGTGCTGCCTTCCTTGAACAGTTCGATCAAGCGCTCACGCAGGGCAACACGAGCCTCGCGGCCGAGTTCGAAAAACGCATTGAGCTGACCGCCACGGGTGGCTTCGACCGCCGCTTTTGCAGCACCGTCGAACAGGCCGGCGTCGAGTGCCGCTTGCAGATCAAAGATGTGTTCGCCAATCGCCACGCCACTGCGCGGCGCAGAACCCTTCACGCTGAACACGCCCAGCGGCAGGTTTTGCAGCGGGAAGTCGACATGGCCGTTGGCGGAGGCAACCCAGCTACGAGTGATGGAAGTCTGAGTCATGGGTTATCTCCGGGTCGGGTCGAAAGTAGCGGGCAGCGTGGCCCAGCAGGCATCGTAATGGGGTTGCAGTTGTGGGCAGTCGAGGGCGAAGCGACTCGGGCGCAGCACCTGACTGGTCTCGAACATGAAGGCCATGGTGTTGTCGATTTTCGCTGGTGCGAGTTCTGCGTTGATTGCCTTGGTGCAGGTTTCGCCGTCCGGGCCGTGGGCGCTCATGCAACTGTGCAGCGACGCACCGCCGGGCACGAAGCCTTCGGCCTTGGCGTCGTACTCGCCCTTGATCAGGCCCATGAATTCGTTCATCAGGTTGCGGTGGAACCACGGTGGACGGAAGGTTTTTTCGGCGACCATCCAGCGTGGCGGGAAGATCACGAAGTCGAGATTGGCCAGGCCATGGACGCTGGTCGGCGAAGTCAGGACGGTGAAAATCGAAGGATCCGGATGATCGAAGCTGACCGTACCAATGGTGTTGAAACGGCGCAGGTCATATTTGTACGGCACGTTATTACCGTGCCAGGCGACCACGTTCAGCGGCGAATGATCAAGCTCGCAACCCCACAACTGGCCGAGGAATTTCTGCACCAGGGTGGTCGGCTGCTTGAGATTTTCGTAATGAGCGACCGGGGTCAGGAAGTCCCGTGGATTGGCCAGACCGTTGCTGCCAATCGGTCCGAGGTCCGGCAGGCGCAATGGCGCGCCGTGGTTTTCCGCAATGTAGCCACGCGCCTGCGGGTCGAGCAGTTCGACGCGAAATTTCAGACCGCGCGGCAGCACGGCAATTTCCAGCGGTTCGAGTTCCAGCACGCCCAGTTCGGTGGCAATGCGCAGGCGGCCCAGTTCCGGCACCAGCAGCAGTTCGCCATCCGCGTTGAAGAACACGCGCTCCATGGAGCGGTTGGCACGGTAATGGTAAATGCTGATTCCGGCCGGTTTTTCCGCCGCCGAATTGGCAACCATGCTCACCAGCCCGTCAATGAAATCGGTGGGCTCGGTCGGGATGTCCAACGGGTTCCAGCGCAAGCGATTGGGGGTCACTTCACCCAACGGTCCGCCGGCCAGTTGCCGATCCAGTTTGACGAACGCCGGGTGATTGGCCGACGGCTGAATGCGGTACATCCAGGTCCGCCGCGCTTCGGCGCGAACCATGGTGAACGCGGTGCCGGAGAACAGCTCAGTGTAGAGGCCGTATGGGGCTTTTTGCGGGGAGTTCTGGCCGACGGGCAGTGCGCCGGGCAACGCTTCACTGCTGAACTCATTGCCGAAACCGGACTGATAAGCCAGCGCGGGCGCCGTTGAATCGAGGTTCATGGAGCCTCCTGAACAGGGAGTAGGCAATGGCCTGTCGCTCTGTTGCAGAGGTCTCGGCACGCCTGGGTTATTTTTATCGTAATTCAATTACGCATAACGTAATTTGATTGGTATTGACCGTCAAGCTATAAAGACGCCCATTCGTCCCGGGATCAGACTGCCTCCATGGAAACGCCGCGCAACAACGACAAACAGAAAGTCCGCTCGGCCGAGGTCGGCACCGACATCCTCAAGGCACTGGCCGAGTTGTCGCCATCGACTTCACTGTCGCGCCTGGCCGAGCATGTGCAGATGCCGGCAAGCAAGGTTCACCGCTATCTACAGGCGTTGATCGCCAGCGGTTTTGCCGAACAGAACACCGCCACCAACCACTACGGTCTGGGCCGCGAAGCGCTGCGCGTGGGGTTGGCCGCACTTAACAGTATGGACGTGCTGAAAGTCGCCGCCCTGCCCCTGGCCGAACTGCGCGATGAATTGAATGAAACGTGTTTTTTGGCGGTGTGGGGCAATCAGGGCGCAACCGTGGTGCATATCGAACCGGCGGTGCGCGCGGTGACCGTGGTGACGCAATTGGGCTCTGTGTTGCCGTTGCTCAGTTCATCCACGGGATTGGTGTTTGGCGCTTATCTGCCCAAGCGTGAAACGGTGGATTTGCGCGAGCAGGAAGTGCTGGCAAGCAATTCCCATACGTTGGCGGACGATCAGGCTTATGTGACCTTGTGTGAACAGATCCGCGAGCGCGGCCTGCACCATGTGCATGGTTTGTTGATGCCCGGCGTCGATGCGTTGTCGGCCCCAGTGTTCAACGCGGTGGGAAATGTGGTGGCCGTCATGACCATCGTTGGCCCGGCGTCACTGTTTCACGCCGACGAAAACGGCCCGGCGGCGCAGCGATTGCTGGCGGCGACGCGGGCCGTGAGTTGGCGAATGGGGTATGAGCCATCCGCTTTCACTGGCTAACTAAGTTGTCAGCCTACTGCCGTGATTACTTGCTTCGGTAGGACTCGACCACAACACGACCTGCATTATTAAGATCGATGATGTCCAAACCGACAACTCGATCAGCTTTATCAAAAGTCCACCGTTCGGAAAAGATGCCTGCGTAAACAGTATTGAAAGCAGGCAACTCATCCGCCTGCACTTTTTCCATGACAGCCCAGCTCAAACTCTCGGAGTAATCAACTACCTGTTTGCCCTCGTCGTTGACCACTACCGAATTCAGGTAGGTCTCATCGACGCTGATGGAATACCCCATATGACCGAACACCTCAGCCAGCTTCTTACTTACTTCTTCCAGCAACTTATTACTCACAAATAGCATCCTTACTAATAATGGAAGTCGGCCAAAACACATTCAAAAAATACAAACACTGATTGACGGGCCGACGCCCACTTTATAAACAACTCAATTAACTTAGTACACCCCGCAACTTGTATGCAGACGTAAACATACCGAACACTTCAAATAACAATCCCCAGAACTTTGGCTTTGGCCACAGCCTGAGTCCTTCGTTCTACACCCAACTTCCCATTGATCCGCCGCGCGTGGGTTTTAACTGTATGTAACGATATGAACAACTGATCAGCTATCTGTTGATTGGAGTTACCCAGGGCGACTAACTCAAGCACTTCTATTTCACGCTGACTCAAGCGGTTCTGGACCGAAGCCAACGGTTCAGCAGGGTTACCCGACTCGGTACGCCCGATCGCCTCCGGCAAGCGTGGCTGGCGCAATTGCAGATCGCGCAGGGCCTGTTGAAGATTGCAGCGCTCGACCAGTGCCAAACCTTCCTGCATCGCCTCGCGAGCGGCAGGCATGTCGCCCGTCAGCCAGGCCACTTCTGCTAGCGCCAGGTGCAATTGCGCTTGCAGCCCCGCCATTCCCCGTTGGCGCGCCCAGTGCAACTGAGCCTCGAGCTGCACCAGAGGGTTTGGCGCCTGCCCTCGATACACTTCGGTCAGCACCAGCAGGTATTCAAGGCCGGGAATCAGCTCCAGCGTCGCCGGCGGCGCCTGACGAGCATGGACGCCGTGATAGTGGCGCAGCACCCGGGTCAGGGCTTCATGGGCCAAATCCGGACGGCCCTGCTGTAGCCAGAAATGGCAGCTGTATTGCAGCAGAACACTGCGGTAGACCGTGTCTGGTATCCGCCGCTGTTGCATCAATCGTTCGGCGTCACGCAGCAGGACAAAAGCCTGGGCGTAGTCCTGGCGATTGGCGGCCAATTGCGCGAGGCCGAGGAAACCGTACAGCACGCGTTTGTCCTGGCTGCGCAGGCAGATTTGCAGGCCGTTCTCGAAGTACGCGGCCGCCTGCGTCTCTCGTCCCTGACACAGGCTCAAACGTCCGCGCTGCAAGGCAATCCTTCCCAGCAGCGGTTGGGCCAGCGGTTGCTGCTGGACGAGCAAGCCATGCATGTTGGCCAGCAGGGTTTCAGCCCGACCGGATGCTCCACGCTGCTCGAGCAATTGCGCATGATCGAGTTCCAGCAGCCCCTCGAACACCAGCGAACCTTGCGCACGCGCCAGGCACAACGCCTCACGGTTGGTCGCCTGCGCCACGTCGAGCTCGCCCCTGAGCAAGGCTTGCTGGGTCAGCGCTGACAGGCACATCAGCCGAGCCGTCCAGAGCGAGGGGTCGAGTTCGTCGAGTGCCTCAAGCAAATGCGCGCGCGAAGGCTCCATGCGCCCCTGCAAATGCAGGAGCCAACCCTGCATCGCCTGCCAACGCGCCATCAGCTGCCGTTGATGCAACGCCGACGGCTGAGGGGCGAAACGTGACAAATGCCCAATGCACTCACCCGCCTGCTCGAACCGCCCGGCAAACAGCAACGCCGCGGTGATCAGCCCCACCAGTTGCGGCGAGCCAAGCATCAGCTCGTCGCCTTTGTGCTCATGCAGACGCAACAACAGCACCACGGTCTGCTCTTCGAACAGGTGCTCGAAACTGAAATGCTGCAACAGGCTGACCGCGACCTCGAACTCTTCGGCCAGCAAGGCTTGTTCAAACGCGGCTTTCCAGTCCAGTTCGGCGGCGAACCACTGACAAGCGCGGCGATGCCAGGAGCGCCCTGCCGGCCATTGCTCTTCGCGCATCAATTGCGTGAGGGGGGTGAAAATCTGCAGCCAGTCGGTCGAGTCCTGCCAGGGCTCGATGAAGCAGCCCAACGCCTGCAACGTGCTCAGGCATTGGGCGCCCTCGCCTGCACCGAACAGGTGGTCGCACAACCGCGCATTGAATCGCTGCAAATGGGCCAGCACCCGCCAGGCTTCTGCGAGCTCCGGGGTCAGCATGCCGAACAATTCGTGTTCGAGGTAATCGTGCAGGGTGTCCGGCCGACCGTGCAGCGACTCGTTGCGCGACCAGTCGCATTTTTGCAGCAGCGCTATCCGCACACCCGCGCACCAGCCACCGCTGAGTTCGATGATCCTGCCGGCACGTTTCGCTGCCTGCTCCGGCTCCAGGTGATGCAGCAGTCGGGCAATTTCCGTTTGAGTGAAGGCCAGCGTGGCGCGCTCGCAGTCGTACAGCTCATCGGCGAGCAACAAGCGTGGCCAATTGCATTGCGGGCGGCGGCGACCACTGAGCCACCAGGTAATCATCGGGCTGCTGATGGCCAGCAACCGGTCGAGCAGCAGGTCCAGCTCCGGGTTGGGCGTGCGGCAATAGTCATCGAGGCACAGCCAGGTCGGCGTCTGCCATTGAGCCAGCGATGACAGCAATGCGGATTCGTCCGCCGCGGCCAATCCCAACGCGTGGGCCAGCCGCTGCCGAAAATCGGCAGCCTCCATCGGCTCCCCCGCCAACGGCAACCAACAGACCCGGCACTGCTCCGGTGCCTGCAACAGGCATTCGATCAGCAGCGCACTCTTGCCACTGCCAGCCGGCGCACAGAGCAATTTCACGCGTGCGGTCGAGGCCAGTAACGGCTCGATCAGCCGCTCGCGAGACTGGTGGTGGGACGACAAACGGGGCAGAAGTCCAGGACGGTCCAGACACGGGGTCATGGCGGTCATAGTGGTGCGCCTTTTTATAATTGTGGCGCCACCCTAGCCCTCTCTACACGGCTTGTTGAAGAAGTATTCAACACACTTATCGACACCTATAAAAAAGGTGACCGCGAAGTCACCTTTTTCTGTAGAGCCTGTAGGAATGATTACCTCACCCCTGTACTCCGCAGCGCTGCTGGCGTGTAGTCACCTGCTTTGGCATCGATACCGAATTCGAAGCTGCGCTTCTCCTCGTTCTTCATCCCCAGTGCGATGTAGCGACCGGCGATCAAGTCGTACAGCGCTTCAACGGTGTAGGCCGGAACCTGGTGATCGTAGTAGAACTGGGCATGACCTTCGGCCACACGCCACAGCTGACCGCGACCGTCATAGTGATCGGCCAGTGCCACCTGCCAGCTGTCTTCGTCGATGTACATGTGACGCTTGGCGTACACGTGCCGTTCGTTGGGCTTGACCGTGGCGACAATCTCCCAGACCCGGTGCAACTCGTAGCGTGTGAGATCCTGATTGATATGCCCGGCCTTGATCACATCGGTGTACTTGAGGTTGGGCGAGTCGAGCTTGTAGCTGTTGTAAGGGATGTACATTTCCTTCTTGCCGATCAGCTTCCAGTCGTAGCGATCCGGTGCGCCGGAAAACATGTCGAAGTTGTCGGTGGTGCGCAACCCGTCGGACGAGGTGCCGACGCCGTCATAGGCCACCTGCGGCGCACGCCGCACGCGACGCTGGCCGGCGTTGTAGATCCAGGCCTTGCGCGGTTCCTTGACCTGGTCGAGGGTCTCGTGAACCAGCAACACGTTGCCCGCCAACCGCGCCGGCGCCGTGACTTCCTGCTTGAAGTAGCTGAGCACGTTGTCGTCGCTGCCGGGTTTCAAGTCCCCCAGCAGCGAAGGCACGGCGACTTCGTCCTTGAAGCGGATCACCGTGAAGTCGCCATTGGACTGCGGCGTGGCCTGGGTGATGGTGCGACGCAAATTGCCGCCGTGATAACGGGTGACGTGGTTCCAGATCACTTCGACGCCGTTCTTCGGAATCGGAAACGCGTAGTAGCGATTGCCGGTGAAATTGGCCAGGCCATTGCCGTCGTTGATCGGCGTTACATTCAGCGCGCTACGCTTGGCCGACTCGTAGATGTCCGGTGGCACGGCCACTGTACGGTGGGTCGGATAGACCGGGATCTTGTAGGTCTCCGGGTAGCGTTTGAACATCGCGATCTGGCCGTCGGAGAGCTTGTCCTTGTATTTGTCGACGGTTGCCGCCGTGATGGTAAACAGCGGTTTTTCATTGGCGAACGGGTCGGCAAGGAACCCTTTACTGTCCACCGCACCGGCGTTTTTCGGGATGCCGCCGGTCCATGCCGGAATCGAGCCATCGGCATTACCCGCCTTCTCGGCGCCCAACGGCGTCAGGCTGGTACCGAGTTTGTTGGCTTCTTCCGGCGACACCGCGGCCATTACATCAACGGCCAACAGGCTCAAGGCCAGAACGCTGCATTGCAGAATCATTTTGCGCATTGAAATCATCCTTCTCAGCCAGATCAGAAGTTCACGCCAAAGCTCAGCGCCAGGAAGTCGCGATCTTCCAGGGTGTTGTAGTCACCGCCGAAGAAATCGGTGTAACTCAAGCTCGCGGTGTAGGTGTTGCGATAGTCCGCATCGACGCCGACGCTGATGGCCTTGGCGCCTTCGTTGAACAGCCCGTTGGGGCCGTAACCGGCGACGTCATGGGACCACGACAGGTTGGGTTTGAAATTGATCCCGGCGATGACGTTGTTGTAATCAAGGATCGCGCGGGCGCGGTAGCCCCAGGACGTCGATGTGACGAAACCGTCGGTATCACCGCGGAAACCGTACTGTCCGTAGACCGAGTCGCGGCCGTAACGCAGCTTGCTTTTGTCTTCCAGCCCGCCGACGTGAACAACGGCCGCCTCACCCACCAGGGTCAAACGGTCCGCGCCGGCGATCTGATCGATGAAGTGCGTCAGGGTGCTCTGGATTTGCGTCACTTCCTTGCGGCGATAGCCTTTGTTATCCGCCCCGGGGGTCGTGGCGATTGGCGAGGCCGCGCCGCCGGCAATCGGGTTGAGCAAGGCCAGTGTCAGGTCGGTGCTGTTGACCTGTACCGGTGCGTTGGGGCGGTAGCTGATCTCGCCGGTCCATGCGGTGCCGGTCGGCAAGGTGGTGGAGAAACTCGCTCCGTAGAGGCGGATGTCTTCCGGGTATTCGAGGTAGTACTGACCGCGACCGAGCATCACGCTCTGGGCCAGTGCCGAACCGGTGCCGGGTGCAACGGCATTGGCGGTACCGACGATGGCCGGAATCCGTGCCAGCGTCCCCGCGCCGGCAGTGGTGGTGCCGACATTCGGCGTGCGGCTGTGGTAGTTCATGAAGTACAGGCCGTACTCGGTGTCATCACCCAGCCAACGCAACGCCGTGCCCCATTGCCCGGAGTCGCGGGCGTCGCGGTCGCCGCCACGGGGCACGATCACCCCTTCCTTGCCGACCTGGAAGCCTTGGCCAAAAGCGGCAGCGATCGGTTGCAACGGTGCAATCGCCGGGCTGGCGACCGTGTATCCCGTGGTGCAGCCATCTGCCGCCACGTCCCCTCCGAAGAAGGTGCCGCAGTTGTCGAGAACGGTCTGGTCCCACTCCAGTTGATAGAAACCTTCCACGGTAAGTTTGTCGGTCAGGCCCTGAGAGGCGAACAGCATGTTCACCGGAATCAGGCCTTCCTTGATCTCCGCGCCAGGACGACGGAACGCTGAAACGTCGACCGGGTTGATGCTGTTGATCGAGTTGCCGATGAAGGTACTTTCGCCCCAACTGACCACCTGTTTACCCGCGCGCAAGGTGCCCGGCAGATCGGCGATGGAGTAGTTGTGATAGACGAACGCATCGAGGATCTGCGCGCCGGCAGACTTGGAACCTTCTTTGCGATTGTGATCGCTGATCGGCTTGAACTCGCGGTCTTCGTCCTTCAGTTCGAAGTCGTACCAATACTTGCCACGGACGAACATGCCGGTGTCGCCGTACTTCAGTTCGAGGTCGTGAATACCTTTGAAGATCTTGGAGTAGGTTTCGCCCTTCTTGAAGTTCAGACGCCCGTCGTCACCGGTCGACGCCTGGCCGGTCCCGCCGTTGACGATGCCCACCAGCGATTTATCGGCATCGCGCATGCCCCAACTCGCGCCGACGGACAGCGAGGAGTCGAAAGTCCCCTCGATTTCGCCAATGTTGAATGAAACGGCCTGCGCCTGGGCACAGCAACCCAAGGCAACCGCAGCGGCCAGCGCCTGCGGTGTGAAGATGGCGCGCATTGTTGTTTTTGTCATGCGTCTTCCCCGGTGAGTGACAGAAGGCCACACCCTACTGCCGCAGGTCGGGAGCGATAAGCGCACCAAGGAGGTATTCGTTGTGTCGCTCTAAAGGATGAATGGCCTTGCGGCGCGGGGAGTTGCGCGAGGTATGGATGAAGTGGATAGAGGCTCATCAGCCGGATGCATGAGCGCGAGACTGTTGCCCAGGCTGCAATACTGCATGTCTGGAATCGCTATTTTTCCTTTGGACTCAAGTGCTTATTCTTGTCGGGCTTTCACGGCAAACAGCCTGACAGCACACAGCGATGGCGTGCGATCAGTCCGTGCCGTTGGCGACAGATTTCAGATGTGTCGAAGGTTTCGACTCATCGCCCCGTGTTCACTGACGTTGATTTGTAGCTCCTTGATCCAACGTCTTACTTTGGCCGCTGCGTTTGCAGCGGCCTTTTTTATGGGCGATGGTTTTGGGGAGGCAGGACTCAGGCGAGCCCTGCGCGAGGCGAAGGAATCAGAGGGAATACTTCTGCAAATTGCCCATCATTTCCTTCAGTGCTTCGATGTTGTCCTTCGGATGCGCTGCGCCTTCGAAGTCGCAGATCTGCTGCCAGTGCGCCGCCACATCTTCCGGTGAAAACCCGACCCGTGGATCGAACCCGGCGCCGAGGCTGCGCTCCCAACGCACCTTGCCCATCCAGCCGCCACCGACCTCAAACAGCCCCGAGGTTTCCTGGCAGTTTTCGCTGGCGAGGTACACCACCAGCGGGCTGACCAGTTCCGGCTTGAGTTGTTCGAACACTTGCGGCGGGATCAGGCCTTCGGTCATGCGGGTGCCGCCGGTGGGGGCGATGGCGTTGACCAGAATGTTGTTTTTGCGGCCTTCGATGGCCAGGGTGCGGGTCAGGCCGTAGAGGCCGAGCTTGGCCATGCCGTAGTTGGACTGGCCGAAGTTGCCGTAAATCCCCGAAGTCGATGCGGTGAAGATGACGCGACCATAATTTTGCTCGCGCATGTGCGGCCAGGCGGCGCGGGTGACTTTGTAGGCGCCTTCGACGTGGACGCGATAGACCAGGTCCCAATCGGCATCGTCCATTTTGTGGAAAGTCTTGTCCCGCAGGATCCCGGCGTTGTTGACCACTACGTCGACCCGGCCGAAAACGTCGAGGGCGTTCTGGACGATTTTGTCGCCGTCGGTGACGGAGTCATGGTTGGCCTCGGCAGTGCCGCCGGCCTCACGAATTTCCGCGACTACGCGGTCTGCTGCCGAAGCGTTTGCACCTTCACCTTGCGCCGAGCCACCGAGATCGTTGACCAGCACCCTGGCGCCCTGTTTCGCGAATAACAGCGCATGAGCGCGGCCCAGGCCACCACCGGCTCCGGTGATGATCACGACTTTATCTTCGAAGCGCACAGGCTCATTCATTAGGGGGGACTCCAGCAGGCCGAGGGACAATAAGTCCGAGTCTCAGGCAAGGCGCTGCCGGTCACAATGAACACGGGGTAGGCTGAATGGTGCTCGATAAGGCGGGGGGATGATGAGCGCGTGGACCGAGTCACGGCCCATCGCCAGCAAGCCGGCTCCTACAGGACCGGGGTGCCCCAAACTCATCAGACACCACAAAAACACTGTAGGAGCCGGCTTGCCGGCGATGGCAATCCGACAGGCACCACAACCCTCAAGGACGCATTCGCCGGCAAGGATTGGGGTGAACACCACCTCACCAAACACCACAAAACCTGTAGGAGCCGGCTTGCTGGCGATGGCAATCCGACAAGCACCACAACCCTCAAGGACGCATTCGCCGGCAAGGTTGCGATGATGTCTACGAACAGGCCACTTTCAGCGGCGTTGAAATCAGCCGGTCGCGAAACGCCAGATAATGCTTGAGCACCTGAGCCGGTGCTTCGGTTTGCGGGTAATGGCCGATGCCGGGCAGCAGGACCGTGTCCGGGTTCGGGATCAGCTCCCGATAGCGTTCAACCATGTGCCCGCCAGAGATCGGATCGACCTCGCCATCGATCACCCGCAACGGCACTTCGCCGCGCTGCATGGCACTCACCCAACGCTCGCGCTGAACCCGACGTTCAGGGATGTAGGCAATCAGCTTGTGCATGATCCGTGGCCCGTGATTGCTGTCGATCAGGCTCCAGAAATCATCCATCTCACTCTCGGTAGGACGGCTCTGCGGTCCGAAAATCTGGCGGAAACTCTTCACCAGTGCATCACGGGAAAACGCGCGACCGATCATCCAGCCCAACGGGCTGAGCAACAATTTTTGCATCAATACCGGACGATGGGTTTCAGGAAACAGCCCCCCATTGAGGAACACGCAACTGGCGAGGTGAATGCGCGCCTCGTAATGCCGGGCCAACAGTTCCTGAGCCACGCTGTCGCCATAATCGTGGGCGAGCACGTGCACCGGTTGCTCGACGTTCAAATGTTCCAGCAACGCCTGTTGCAGATCGGCTTGCGCCAAGAGGCTGTATTCATGATCCACCGGTTTGGCTGAATCGCCGAAACCGAGCATGTCGCAGGCAATCACCCGATAACGCTGGGCCAGCGGCTGCCACAGGTAATGCCAGTCCCAACTGGCGGTCGGGAAGCCATGAATGAGCAACAGCGGCTCACCCTGCCCCGCCGTCCAGTAACGCACCGTCTGATCACGAAAGACGAACGTCTGGCTGCGCTTGCGCCAGACACACAGGGGGATCTCGGCGAGAGGCATCAGAGTTTATATCCCGCGTCTTGTTTATCGAGTTTGCGCAGCAGCGCCGGCCAGGCCAGCGCGCCGCCCATCCCTTGTGCACTTTTGGTAACGCCGGCGATCATCGCCTTGGCGCCCGCCAGAATCTGCGGTTCGATGGCGATGAGTTCCGCACCACCGTTCTGTGCCAGCACCTGGATTTCGCAGGCGCGCTGGAAGGTGAACATCATCAGGAACGTGTCAGCGATGGTGCCGCCGCAGGTCAGCAACCCGTGGTTGTGCAGCATCAGGAAATTGTTTTCACCGAGGTCGGCCTGCAGCCGCGCCTTCTCTTCGTGGTTCAGCGCAACGCCTTCATAGGCGTGATACGCCAGGCTCGACAGAACAAACAGCGACTGTTGGCTGATCGGCAAAACGCCTTGCTTCTGCGCCGACACCGCAACGCCGGCCGCCGTGTGCGTGTGCAATACACAGACGACATCGTGCCGCACTTCGTGCACGGCGCTGTGGATGGTGTAGCCCGCCGGGTTGATCTCGTAGGGGCTGTCCATCAGCTTATTGCCGGCCTGATCGACCTTGACCAGGCTCGACGCGGTAATCTCGTGGAACATCAACCCGAACGGGTTGATCAGGAAATCTTCAGTGCCTGGCACCTTGGCGGAAATGTGCGTGAAGATCAGATCATCCCAGCCATGCAGGGCGACCAGACGATAACAGGCGGCCAGATCGACGCGGGTCTGCCACTCGGCGGCACTGACCTGGTCTTTGACACTGTGGGGCGATTGGACGGGGGCTACGCTCACGACAAGGAACTCCTGTTCTTATTGTTTTGCTCACGTTTAGCAGTCTAGTCAGCCCCCGGGGTTCATGTAGTTGCATTGGCAGCCAGCTTGATGACCTAGCGAGTCACTGCGCCAGACAGCTTGGATCCATGTCAAAGTACCGCCGCCAACAAGGAGTCAGCGAACCGGTTCCGCAGCCCCGAAACGGTACAATCCTGGCTCGCCTTGCTGCACGAATGGCCAGTCAGCCCCGCAGAGCGGTGACGAGTTCCGCCAGCCAGGGTTCGGCATCGGTTTCCGGGGTGACGCTTTCGCTGGCATCCAGGCGCAGCATCGGCAGCACTTCGCGGATGCCCAGTTCGCCGAACAGCTCGCGCATCAGCTCACCGCCGCCGCAGAACGTATCGCCGTAGCTCGCATCGCCCAGGCCGATCACCGCGCCCGGCAAACCACGCCAGGCGGCCGGCAATTGATCACGAATGGCGAAATACAACGGTTGCAGGTTGTCCGGCAGTTCGCCCATGCCCGTGGTCGAAGTCACTGCCAGAAAGGCTTGCGGGCCAAACGCCTGAACATCGGCAAGGCTTGCGCGCGGGTTGTGAAAGGTTTCGAAGCCCGCGGTTTTCAAAATATTCGCAGCGTGGCGAGCGACTTCTTCAGCCGTGCCGTACACCGAGCCCGAAAAGATGGCGACTTTCATCAATCTGATCCTGAAGCTGAGTAAAAAGATGAGGGATATTAACAGCCACAGCAAAAAAGCTGCGATTAGCTCTCATTAAGCATTGAAGGCCGCTAGAGTTCTTTTAGAATGCTGCGCTCAATCAATCTGGAAAGGATTCTCCGATGATCAACGCACAATTGCTGCAAATGGTGATTAACGCGTCCAACGACGGCATCGTGATTGCCGAAAAAGAAGGTGAACACGACAACATCCTGATTTACGTCAACCCTGCATTTGAACGGCTGACCGGTTACACCAGCGAAGAAATCCTCTACCAGGATTGCCGCTTTCTGCAATCAGGTGACCGCGACCAGGAAGCGCTGCCCTTGATTCGCAATGCGTTGAGCAGTGGCGGCTCCTGCCGGGAAATCCTGCGAAACTACCGCAAGGACGGCACGCCCTTCTGGAATGAGCTGTCGCTTTCGACGGTGAAAAACCCGAGTGACGGTCAGACGTATTTTGTCGGCGTGCAAAAGGACGTCACCGTGCAGGTCAAGGCGCAGCAGCGGGTAGCGCAGCTTGAAGCGCAAGTGGCAGAGCTTCAGGCCGAGCTCGCCGCGCTCAAACCGACGAACGGCGCAAACAAAACCGATAATTGATTGTCATTAACTACAATCACCGATGACTTTGTTACTTTTCCTTTCGAGCCAATCATGCAGCGCGACGCACTCCTGACCCAGGATGAGCTGGACTTTATCCAGACCATGCAACACAACCCGCAACTCAATGTGCGGGATGCGACGTCGAGTCTGCTTGTAAATGGTGGTTCGCAAATTCGTGACTTGCTCACGCGCCTTGCTGCTCATGAGCAAGTCACGATCCAGGCCAACTTCGAAAATCAGCAAATGACCTTCCCGCTGCACCTGGTGGAAGACGAATTTCACGCGCTGCATTTACGTCTCGGCGTTCCCAGCATTTATGAAGACGGACCGCTGGTCCGGCCATGGCGCCTGGTCCTCGAAGAACCGGTCGCCCTGGAGAATGCCGTCGGACAACCCGGCACGATGTGGGTGCATGAAGTGTCGTTCAAAGGGGTTTTGCTGGAAGTTCGCAACAAGACCAAACCGCCCAAGCATTTCGCGTTGTGGTTCAGCCCGTCAGGCTACGAACGTATAGCGTTGCGCGGCACCTTCGAGAGAGAAACCGAGAACGGCTTCTATGCCTATCAGTTGAGTCAGAGCGACAAGGATGAAACCGAGCGCCTGCGCCAGTACATTCTTCAGCAGCATCGACTGACCCATCCGACCCTGCATCTGTGATTCAGGTGTCCAGGTTGCCTGCCAGGAACTGTTTCAGGCGCTGACGCATCACCACTCCTTCGTTACCCAGGCAGCCAATGGACGATCCGTCCAGGCTCTCCTGCGCCAGTTCCGACGCGTCACCGGCCAGCATCAACTGGCAATCCAGGCTCATCGCCAGACGATTCAAACGTCGCGGTAAATCACCGGTCGGCGCGTGATTGGAAAACAGCACCAACGCCTGGGGCTTGACCCTTTCGCAGACCAGCGTCAGTTCATCGAAGGGCTGACCGATCGCCAGCAATTGAATGGCCGAATCGACACTGCTCAAAAACAGCGCCGTGACCAACAGTTCGAGTTCGCGACATTGATCGTTCAGGGGACAGACAATCACCCGTCGTGGCTGCATGACGCGCACCAGCAGCAGCCGCTGTAATACCCGTGAACGCAAAAAACCGTCCAGGAATAGCCACTCGCTGGCTTGGCCGAACACTTCCTGACGTTGCAGGAATTGCTTCCAGAGTGGCATCAGAATGTCCTGAAACGCCACGGTCAGGGGGTAACTGGAAAAGATCTGCCCATAGACCTGCTCCAGTTGCACCTCATCGAACACGCTCACCGCCGCTTTGACTTGTTCCTGCCACTGCGCGTAGTCAGCCTGCACCAGTTCGTTGGGGATGATGTGGGACAACGCTTGAAGCGGGGCAGTCTTGGCCAGTATCTTGCCGACCTTGCTGACGGCGACGCCACGTTCGATCCAGCCCAGGATGCTGCGGACCCGCTCGATATCGGTCATTGCGTACAAGCGATGCCCGCTTTCGGTGCGCATTGGCTGAATCAGACCATAACGTCGCTCCCACGCCCGCAAGGTGACCGGGTTGACGCCCGTCAGCCTTGACACTTCACGGATCGGAAACAGTTCTTCCTTTTCTATGGAAAGAGCACGCGGCAAACCAGTGACATCTTCGGTCAAGACAGGCATAGGGCAGTCAACGTCCGCGCATAAATTGGATCCCATTCTACCTCTCTTGCCCCATCAGCATTCAATACCTTGATGGACGACGATTGTCGCGGCCATAACCTGTAGAATCCGGAATAATCCTTGCTTGTTCCAAGTCGCAGCCCATCACCCCGGCGCTGCGCCTGGCGAAACTCCTATCCGGAGTAACGCGATTGTCATCCGGAGATACAAAATGTCTACCTCCCCCGTCACGCTGATGGTTGCGCGCCGCGTCGCCGATGGGCGTTATCAGGACCTGATGGCCTGGTTGCGCGAAGGCGAACAACTGGCCACCGACTTCCAGGGTTATCTCGGCTCAGGCGTACTCGCCCCGCCGCCCGACGATGACGAATTCCAGATCATTTTCCGCTTCGCCAACGCGCAGACCATGCACGCCTGGGAGCATTCGGCCTCGCGTACCGCCTGGCTCGCGCGCGGCAGCGACTTGTTTGCGCATAAGACGGAACATCGCGTGAGCGGCATCGAAGGCTGGTTCGGTGCTGCCGGCGCACGTCCGCCTCGCTGGAAACAGGCCGTGGCAATCTGGTTGGCGTTCTTCCCGGTATCGTTGTTGTTCAACTTCGTACTGGGGCCGTTGCTCGGCGAAATGAGCCTGCTGCCTCGGGTGTTCATCAGCACACTGTGTCTGACGCCGTTGATGGTCTACTTCTTTATTCCACTGTCGACCCGGGTGCTCGCCGGTTGGTTGAACAGCACGCCGACACGGCGATTGCCCGCTGAACCCACCACCCAGAATCACTGACCGCCACCTGTAGGAGCAAGGCTTGCCCGCGAAGAACGATGACGCGGTTGAATGCCTGGACCGCGTCATCGTTCTTCGCGGGCAAGTCGGATCGCCGCATCGCTCGCTCCTACAAAAGCCACCTCACGGCTCGTCGCTGGTATAGTTTTGCTCTTACCGCGACGCGAGCCGTTCATGACCTCTTCATCCGCCCCGATCCTCATCACCGGTGCCGGCCAGCGTGTCGGCCTGCACTGTGCGCAGCGATTGCTCGAAGACGGCCATGCGCTGATCTTCAGCTATCGCACTGAACGCCCCGGCGTACAGGCATTGCGCGATCTGGGGGCGACGGCAATCCTCGCCGACTTTTCCAGCGAGGCGGGGATTCTCGCCTTCATCAGCGAACTGAAAACCCACACCGACTGCCTGCGGGCGATCATCCACAACGCATCCGAATGGCTGGCCGAAACACCGGACACCGACGCCGCAGCGTTTACCCGCATGTTCAGCGTGCACATGCTGGCGCCCTACCTGATCAACCTGCACTGTGCCGACTTGTTGCAACGCTCGACCCCGGCGGACATCGTGCACATCAGCGATGACGTCACGCGCAAGGGCAGCAGCAAGCACATCGGCTACTGCGCCAGCAAAGCCGGGCTCGACAGCCTGACCCTGTCCTTCGCGGCGAAGTACGCGCCGCACATCAAGGTCAACGGCATCGCCCCTGCCCTGCTACTGTTCAACCCTGACGACGACGCGGCGTACCGCGCCAAGGCTCTGGCCAAATCCGCATTGGGTATCGAACCCGGTAGCGACGTGATCTACCAAAGCCTGCGTTATTTGCTCGACAACCCTTATGTCACCGGCACGACCCTGACCGTCAACGGCGGACGGCACCTCAAGTAAGGTGTCCCGCGAGGATATTTCATGACGTTATCCCGGCCCCAGAACGCCCTGTCCCAGAACTACCGCGAGATCCTCATCGGCCTCGGTGAAAATCCCGACCGCGAAGGCCTGCTCGATACCCCGGCGCGCGCAGCCAAAGCCATGCAGTACCTGTGTCATGGTTACGAGCAATGTGTCGAAGAAATCGTCAACGGCGCGTTGTTCGCCTCCGACAACGATGAAATGATCATTGTCGACAACATCGAGCTGTATTCACTCTGTGAACATCACCTGCTGCCCTTCATCGGCAAGGCGCATGTGGCTTATATTCCCACGGGTAAAGTGCTGGGCCTGTCGAAGATTGCACGGCTGGTGGACATGTTTGCGCGTCGCCTGCAGATCCAGGAAAACCTCACCCGGCAAATCGCCGACGCAGTGCAACAAGTGACCGGTGCCGCCGGTGTCGCGGTGGTCATCGAGGCACAGCACATGTGCATGATGATGCGCGGCGTCGAGAAACAGAATTCGACCATGAACACCTCGGTGATGCTCGGCGCCTTCCGCGAGTCGAGCAACACCCGCCAGGAGTTCCTGCAATTGATTGGACGGAGCAAGTAGCAATGCCACAACTTCAACCAGGAATGGCACGCATCCGGGTCAAGGACCTGTGCCTGCGGACGTTCATCGGGATCAACGAGGATGAAATCCTCAACAAGCAGGACGTGCTGATCAACCTGACGATCCTGTATGCAGCCCAGGAAGCGGTGCGTGACAACGACATCGATCACGCGCTGAATTACCGGACCATCACCAAAGCGATCATCGCTCACGTGGAAGGCAATCGCTTTGCCCTGCTCGAACGCCTGACCCAGGAAATTCTCGATCTGGTCATGGCCAATGAGTCGGTGCTGTACGCCGAAGTCGAAGTCGACAAGCCCCACGCCCTGCGTTTCGCCGAGTCGGTGTCGATCACCCTGGCCGCGAGCCGCTGACCGCGTCTGGCGCATTGCTCGCCAGACTTTTATTATCTCGCGCACGACTGAGTAACACAGAGCCCATCATGACTGACCAACAACGCCTCGAACTTGAAGCCGCCGCCTTCCGCCGGCTGGTCGCGCACCTGGACAGCCGCAAGGATGTGCAGAACATCGACCTGATGAACCTCTCGGGTTTCTGCCGCAACTGCCTGTCCAAATGGTACAAGGCCGCGGCTGACGAACGTCAGATCGAGGTCAGCCTCGACGACGCCCGTGAAGTCGTCTACGGCATGCCGTACGCCGAGTGGAAAGCCCAATATCAGCAAGAAGCCAGCGCCGAGCAACAAGCGGCGTTCGCCAAAGGAAAACCCAATGAGTGATTTGAACACCCTGCGCGCCAGCCTCAAGAGCGGCGAACACGTTTTTGCCGACACCCTGGCCTTCATCGCCGCCGGTTATGACTACCAGCCACAGCCGTTCAACAACGGTGGCGTGGAAAACGCCGCCGGGCAAAACGAAGGTTCGTGCAAGACCCTGGGCCTGGCGCTGCTGGAAGGGTTGAGCGATGAAGAAGCGCTGTTGGCATTCGGCGAGCATTACCGCTCCGTCGTGGCCACGCCCGATGGCACCGATCATGGCAACATCCGCGCATTGATTGCCCATGGATTGGCCGGTGTGAAGTTCACCCAGCAACCCCTGACCCGCCGCTGATTTCTGAGCAACACCTCCCACTGTAGGAGCCGGCTTGCTGGCGATGGCGTCCTCAATGTCGATGCAAGACTTAAGGGCCCCATCGCCAGCAAGCCGGCTCCTACAATGGTTTTGCGTTGTTTCGAAAAAATTTGCACAACGCCCAAACCACATCCCGACTTTTAAGATTGACCCGGCAACTTTATTTCGTTTGCCGGGCACCACTGCTCGCGGCTTAGATAAAAAGAAGCATCCCTTCTTCAGAGTCGGTCATCCATGAGCAGCGAAACCATCAGCCGGTCGATCAACATCGTGCACCCTGTCACGCTCAGCCACGGCAAAAATGCCGAGGTCTGGGACACCGAGGGCAAACGCTACATCGACTTTGTCGGTGGCATCGGCGTGTTGAACCTCGGCCATTGCCACCCGCGCATCGTCGAGGCCATTCGCGAACAAGCCACCCAGTTGACGCATTACGCGTTCAACGCCGCCCCGCACGTGCCTTACCTCGAACTCATGGAGCGTCTGGCCGCGTTCATCCCGGTGGATTACCCGGTCAGCGGCATGCTCACCAACAGCGGCGCGGAAGCGGCGGAAAACGCCCTGAAGATCGTCCGGGGCGCGACCGGTCGCACGGCCGTCATCGCTTTCGACGGCGCCTTCCACGGGCGCACCCTCGCCACTCTCAACCTCAATGGCAAAGTCGCGCCCTACAAACAGAAGGTCGGCGTGTTGCCCGGTCCGGTGTTCCACTTGCCCTACCCGAGCAAGGACAACGGCGTGACCTGCGCCGAAGCGTTGAAGGCGATGGATCGGCTGTTCAGCGTCGAGATCGATGTCGACGACGTGGCGTGCTTTATCGTCGAGCCTGTGCAGGGTGAAGCCGGTTTCCTGGCGATGGATGTCGAGTTCGCTCAGGCCTTGCGCAAGTTCTGTGATGAAAAGAACATTCTGCTGATCGCCGATGAAATCCAGTCCGGCTTCGGCCGCACCGGCCAGCGGTTTGCGTTCTCGCGACTGGGCATCGAGCCGGACCTGATCCTGCTGGCCAAAAGCATTGCCGGCGGCGTGCCGCTGGGGGCGGTGGTCGGGCGCAAGTCGCTGCTCGACACCTTGCCCAAGGGCGGTCTGGGCGGCACTTACTCGGGCAATCCGATCGCCTGCGCCGCTGCATTGGCGACGCTGGATGAAATGACCGATGCCAACCTGCACGCCTGGGGTTCGCAACAGGAAGAAGCGATCGTCAGCCGCTACGAAGCCTGGCGCGCCAACAAGGTTTCCCCTTATCTCGGACGCCTGACCGGTGTCGGCGCCATGCGCGGCATCGAACTGGCCAACGCCGACGGCACACCCGCCCCGGCGCAGCTGACACAACTGTTGGCCCTGGCCCGTGAAGCGGGGTTGCTGCTGATGCCTAGCGGCAAGTCGCGGCACATCATCCGGCTGCTGGCGCCGTTGACCACGGAGGCGGCGGTGCTGGAAGAAGGCCTCGACATCCTGGAAGCGTGCCTGAAAAAGCTGACCTGATCCCTGTAGGAGCCGGCTTGCTGGCGATCCAGTCGACTCGGCATGACAGGAGCACCGCGCCGCCTGCATCGCCAGCAAGCCGGCTCCTACAGGACAAGCAAAATGAGCGGCACAAAAAAACCGGCCGAAGCCGGTTTTTTTCATTTCAACAGAATCAGAACGAAGCGTTCTGCAGACCGTCGAGGTAACGCTCGGTGTCCAGTGCAGCCATGCAACCAGCGCCCGCCGAGGTGATCGCTTGACGGTAAACGTGGTCAGCCACGTCACCGGCAGCAAAGATGCCTTCAACGTTGGTCGCGGTCGCATTGCCTTCACGGCCGCCGTGCACCACCAGGTAACCGTCTTTCAATGTCAGCTGACCTTCGAACAACGAAGTGTTCGGGGTGTGGCCGATGGCGATGAACACGCCGTCGACTTTCAGCTCGTCGAAGCTGCCGTCGTTGTTCTTCAGGCGAGCACCGGTCACGCCCATGTTGTCGCCCAGGACTTCGTCCAGGTTCGAGTTCAACTTCAGGATGATCTTGCCTTCGGCAACGCGAGCGTTGAGCTTGTCGATCAGGATCTTCTCGGCGCGGAAGGTTTCGCGACGGTGGATCAGGGTCACGGTGCTGGCGATGTTGGCCAGGTACAGGGCTTCTTCGACAGCGGTGTTACCGCCACCGACCACGGCCACTGGCTTGTTGCGGTAGAAGAAACCGTCGCAGGTCGCGCAGGCCGAAACGCCTTTGCCCATGAACGCTTCTTCCGATGGAAGGCCCAGGTAACGAGCGCTGGCGCCGGTGGCGATGATCAGGGCGTCGCAGGTGTAAGTCGCGCTGTCGCCGGTCAGGGTGTAAGGCTTGGCGGCGAAGTCCACGGCATTGATGTGATCGAAAACGATCTCGGTTTCAAAGCGCTCGGCGTGCTCACGCATCCGCTCCATCAACGCCGGGCCGGTCAGACCGTGGACATCGCCAGGCCAGTTGTCGACTTCGGTGGTGGTGGTCAGTTGACCGCCGGCCTGCATGCCGGTGATCAGCAGTGGCTTGAGGTTGGCACGGGCGGCATACACCGCGGCGCTGTAACCGGCAGGGCCGGAACCGAGAATAATCACTCGCGAATGACGGACTTCAGACATGACCTGCTCCTGTTGACCGGCCTGGAACACCTGGCGCGGAACGCCGGGTTGCCGGCGGGAATAAAAAAGGACCGTTGAAAGCACTTGGGGAAGGCTTGAACTCGACAGTCCTGTAAAAAGATTGGGTGCAGCGTATCGAGGGGGCGAAGATTAAGGAAATACGGTTTAACAATCCAGCTCATAGGCGGTCTCTATCCGGTTACCGCTTATATATAGGCGCCTTTGTTACAGTTGATGTCGATGCTGCGACCGCGCTTTCGCCCGTCAGGCAAAGCCGGTAAGGTCGGCGCGTTTCCCTTCTGCTCGGAGCTCGATATGCCCGCCCCTGTTCTGTCCGGCCCGCAATACCTGCGCGAAGGCCTCAAGCTGGTCCTGAGCCCCAGCCTGCGTTTATTCGTGTTGCTGCCGCTGGCAATCAATCTGGTGCTGTTCGTCGGATTGATTTATCTGGCCGGCCATCAATTCAGTCTGTGGGTCGATACGCTGATGCCGTCCCTGCCCGACTGGCTGAGTTTTCTCAGTTACATCCTCTGGCCGATTTTCGTGGTGCTGGTGGTGTTGATGGTGTTCTTCACCTTCACCATGCTCGCCAACGTCATCGCGGCGCCGTTCAACGGTTTTCTCGCGGAGAAAGTCGAAGTGGTGGTGCGCGGCACCGACGACTTCCCGGCTTTCAGCTGGAGTGAACTGATCGCCATGATCCCGCGCACCCTCTCCCGGGAAATGCGCAAACTCGGTTACTTCCTGCCGCGGGCGATCGGGCTGTTCATCCTCTCGTTCATCCCGGTGGTGAACATCATCGCCGCGCCGCTGTGGCTACTGTTCGGCGTATGGATGATGGCGATCCAGTACATCGACTACCCGGCGGACAACCACAAGCTGGGCTGGAACGAGATGCTTGCCTGGCTGCGCGAGAAGCGCTGGCAGAGCATGAGTTTCGGCGGCAGTGTTTACCTGGTGCTGCTGATTCCGGTGGTCAATATTCTGATGATGCCGGCGGCAGTAGCCGGGGCGACATTGTTCTGGGTGCGAGAGCGCGGTGCGGAGAATCTGGTGACGCAACGCTAAGCCGGTCACAAATCCATCATCAAAACGCCACAACGACGACATGGCCTCAGCCGACACTGAGGTCATGACGACAGCTCTGCATATCACCCTGATCACCGAAACCTTCCCTCCCGAAATCAACGGCGTGGCCAATACCCTTGGCCGCTTGTGCGACGGTTTGCGCGCGCGCGGGCATCAGGTGGAACTGGTGCGGCCACGCCAGGGTTGCGATCAGCAGCTGGGCAGCGACGATGAATTACTGCTGTGCCGGGGCTGGCCGCTACCGGGGTATCCGGGCTTGCAATGGGGTCAGTCGTCGATGCACAAACTGCTACGACGCTGGAAGCGCCAGCGCCCGGACGTGCTGTACATCGCCACGGAAGGACCGCTGGGCTTGTCTGCGTTGCGCGCGGCACGGCGCCTGGGGATTTCGGTGGTCAGCGGTTTTCACACCAACTTCCAGCAGTACTCCAATCAGTACGGGCTCGGTTTACTCACGCGCCTGCTGACCCACTACCTGCGCTGGTTTCACAATCGCTCGACCCTGACGCTGGTGCCGAGTGTCAGCCAGCGGCTGGAGCTGGAGCGTCGGCATTTCGAGCGGCTGGCATTGCTGTCCCGCGGGGTCGACAGTCAGTTGTTCCACCCAACCAAACGGCTGCAATCGTTGCGTGAGCAATGGGGCTTGGGCGAGAAGGACATCGCAGTCATCCATGTAGGACGCCTGGCACCGGAGAAAAACCTTGGTTTGCTCAAGCGTTGTTTCGATACGTTGAAAGCGACTTATCCACAGCGAATCCTAAAGCTGATCATCGTCGGTGACGGTCCGCAACGAGTGGCGCTGGAACAGGAACTGCCCGAAGCGATTTTCTGTGGCACTCAGCGCGGCGAGGCCCTGGCCAGCCACTATGCGTCAGGGGATGTGTTTTTGTTTCCGAGCATGACCGAAACGTTCGGCAATGTGGTGCTTGAGGCACTCGCGTCAGGGTTAGGCGTGGTGGCCTACGATCAGGCTGCGGCGGCTCAGCATATTCGCCATGGCTACAACGGGGTGCTGGCGATGCCAGGGGATGAGGAGGCGTTCAGCGATGCCGCGGCTTGGCTGCTGGAGAAGCACGAGAACTTGCGATGCGTAAGGCTGAATGCGCGCCAGCATGCAAGTCGGCAGGGTTGGGCAGCGATTATCGAGCAGTTCGAGGGGCAGTTGCGGGGGGCTTGTGTTGGGGAGTTGGTGGTGCCGAATGCACCGACCGTCCCCTGAATCTTCGGTGATTTTCAGTCAGCCATCGCGAGCAGGCTCGCTCCTACAGTGGTTGTGTGTCGTGCACAAAACCTGTGGGAGCGAGCCTGCTCGCGATGGCGTCAGCGCAGTCGCCGCTTAAACCAGCGTCATCAACGCCTCACGGCTGAACGGCAGGATGTCTCCCTCACGACCGTCACGCACTTTCTGCGCCCAGTCCGGGTCCACCAGCAACGCACGCCCCACCGCCACCAGATCGAACTCGTCGTTGTTCAAACGCTCCAGCAGTTTTTCCAGACTGGCCGGCTGCGCGATCTTGTCGGTGTTGACCATGAATTGCAGGAACTCGCCATCCAGGCCGACGCTGCCCACGGTGATGGTCGGCTTGCCGGTCAGTTTGCGCGTCCAGCCTGCCAGGTTCAGCTCGGAACCGTCGAACTCCGGCTCCCAGAAACGGCGCGTCGAGCAGTGGAAAATGTCCACGCCTGCGTCGGACAACGGCTTGAGAAACTCGCCCAGCGCTTCCGGAGTTTGCACCAGACGCGCGGTGTAATCCTGCTGCTTCCACTGAGAGAAACGGAAGATGATCGGGAAGCCTTCACCGACTGCCGCACGCACCGCCTGAATCAGTTCGATGGCGAAACGCGAACGGTTCGCCAGGTCGCCACCGTATTCATCGGTGCGCTGATTGCTGCCTTCCCAGAAGAACTGGTCCACCAGATAGCCATGGGCGCCGTGGATTTCCACGCCGTCCATGCCGATGCTTTGCGCGTCTTTGGCAGCTTGAGCGAACGCGGCGATCACGTCCTGGATATCCTGTTTAGTCATGCCGTGAACCACGACCTGACCATCCTTCAGTTTTTCCGACGGACCGTAACCCGGCACGCTGGCGTCAGGCTCGGTGCCGATGCGACGCACGCTGCCGACATGCCAAAGCTGCGGAACGATCTTGCCGCCTTCGGCATGCACCGCGTCGACGACTTTCTTCCAGCCGGCCAGCGCGGCTTCACCGTAGAAATGCGGCACGTTCGGGTAGCCGTTGGAGGCCTTGTGGCCGACGGTGGTGCCTTCAGTGATGATCAAACCCACGCCGGCGGCGGCGCGACGACGGTAGTACTCGATCACTTTGGAATTGGGTACGCCACCCGGCGAAAACGAGCGGGTCATCGGCGCCATGACGACACGGGTCGGCAGTTCGAGGGTGCCGAGGTGGAACGGTTTGAACAGGGCTTTGACAGGCATGGGACGCTCCACGGGAATAGACTTTATGACGGCGATAATATGGAGAGTTCCACGCGATGAACAGCACTATTCATTGCAGTGATTAAGATCCAAAAGTCACACGGAACTGTAGGAGCAAGCTTGCTCGCGATGGTCGTCAACGATGACGCTGGGGCCCTGACAGCCCGCGGCGTTCTCCAGTCCATCGCGAGCAAGCTCGCTCCTACAGGGGAGGTGTCAGCTCAGGGCTTTTTCGATTGCCTGAATGACAGTGGGATCATCCGGCGCCGTACGCGGTGAGAACCGTGCCAGTACGCGACCGTCCTTGCCGAGCAGGAATTTTTCGAAGTTCCAGGTGATATCACCCGGGAATTCAGCCCCCTCGCCCGCCAGCAGGCGGTACAACTGATGACGCTCATGACCATTGACTTCCAGCTTGCTGGACAACGGAAAGGTCACGCCATAGTTGAGGCTGCAGAACTCCTGGATCTCTTTCTCGGTACCCGGTTCCTGTCCGGCAAACTGGTTGCACGGCAGGCCCAGCACGCTGAAGCCCTTGCCTTTGTACTGTTGATAGAGGTTTTCCAGCGCCGCGTACTGTGGGGTCAAGCCACATTTGGAGGCAACGTTGACCACCAGCACGACGTTCCCCTTGAAGGGCGCCAGCGGAAGCTCCTGACCATCCAGGGCTGTCAATTTAAGGTCGTGAAAAGCACTCATGACGTACTCCAGATTCCCGTGTTCTTCTCGAAACAGCCACTTAGCGGTGTCATCGGGGACAGCCGCGGACTAAAAAGGCGCCCTCGGGCGCCTCTCCAGTTCTCTGAGCTTAGCGCAGAAAATCAGTGGTGATGGCCACCTTCGCCATGGACGTGACCATGAGCGATTTCTTCCTGGCTGGCGTCACGGATGGCGATGATCTTGACCTGGAAGTTCAGGCGCTGACCGGCCAACGGGTGGTTGCCGTCGACGGTGACATCGTCGCCGTCCAGATCGCGAATGGTCACGATCTGCATTTGGCCGTCTGGTGCGGAAGCGTGGAACTGCATGCCCACTTCCAGCTCGTCGACGCCTTCGAACATGCTGCGGCTCAAGGTGCTGACCAGTTCGGCAGCGTATTCGCCGTAAGCGTCTTCAGGTTCAACGGCCACGGTCAGCTCGTCGCCGACTGCTTTGCCTTCCAGAGCCTTTTCCAGGCCTGGAATGATGTTACCTGCGCCTTGCAGGTAGACCAGCGGCGCGCCGCCGGCGGAGCTGTCGATGACCTCACCAGCGTCGTTGGTCAGGGTATAGTCGATGGAGACAGCCTTATTGGCGGCGATCAGCATGGGGCGAGACCTTTTGCATAAGAATTTAGAAAGGCCAAGTTTAGCGAAGCAATCGTCCGAAAGCGAACACAACCCGGACAGACGGAATGCGGCGCCAGGCTCGACGGTCACAGGTTTTCATCAGGACGAGGACGGGCATTGGGTGGCCGAGCTGTCCTGTGGCCACACGCAGCACCTGCGCCACCAGCCGCCGTGGCAATCGCGCGCCTGGGTCATGGACCCGGCGCAACGTATTGAAAAAATAGGCCAGCCCTTTGAATGCGGTTGGTGCGCACAAGGCTCGGTTAGCGATAACCTTGGCGACTGAATTTCGGTAGATCGTCAGCTATAGATGATCACCTTTGTCATGCTCCCTTAGAGAATCCGCATGCAAACTTTTTTTATCGCGCCCACCGATTTTGGTGTGGGTCTGACCTCCATCAGCCTCGGGCTGGTGCGCACCCTCGAGCGGGCCGGCCTCAAGGTCGGCTTTTTCAAACCGATTGCCCAGCCGCATCCGGGTGATACCGGGCCGGAGCGCTCCACCGAACTGGTGGCGCGAACCCACGGCTTGAAACCGCCGCAACCGCTGGGCCTGGCGCACGTCGAGCGCATGCTCGGCGACGGCCAGCTCGATGAGCTGCTCGAAGAAATCATCACGCTCTATCAGCAAGCGGCCATCGGCAAGGACGTGCTGATCGTCGAAGGCATGGTCCCGACCCGCAGCGCCAGTTACGCCGCGCGGGTCAATCTGCATTTGGCCAAGAGTCTGGACGCCGACGTGATTCTGGTTTCGGCACCGGAAAACGAAGTGCTGACCGAGCTCTCCGGCCGCGTGGAGTTGCAAGCGCAATTGTTCGGCGGGCCGAAAGACCCGAAAGTCCTCGGCGTGATCCTCAACAAGGTCAAGACCGACGAGAGCATGGAGGCCTTCGCCTCCCGCCTCAAGGAGCATTCGCCGTTGCTGCGCAGCGGTGATTTCCGCTTGCTCGGTTGCATCCCGTACCAGCCGGAACTGAACGCGCCGCGCACCCGCGACGTGGCCGATCTGATGGGCGCGCAAATCCTCAATGCCGGCGACTACGAAACCCGGCGCATGACCAAAATCATCATTTGTGCGCGCACCATGCGCAACACCGTGGAGCTGCTCAAGCCCGGCGTGCTGGTGGTGACGCCCGGTGATCGCGACGATATCATCCTCGCCGTCAGCCTCGCCGCCATGAACGGCGTGCCGCTGGCCGGCCTGCTGCTGACCAGCGACACCCTGCCTGACCCGCGCATCATGGACCTGTGCCGTGGCGCCTTGCAGGCCGGTTTGCCGGTGCTGTCGGTGAGCACCGGCTCCTACGACACCGCGAACCAGCTGAACGGTTTGAACAAGGAAATCCCGATCGACGACCGCGAGCGTGCGGAGATCATCACCGACTTCGTCGCCAGCCACCTCGACGCCAACTGGCTGCACCAGCGTTGCGGCACGCCACGGGAAATGCGCCTGTCGCCAGCGGTGTTCCGTTATCAATTGATCCAGCGCGCCCAGGCCGCCAACAAGCGCATCGTGCTGCCCGAAGGCAGTGAGCCGCTGACCGTGCAAGCCGCGGCGATCTGTCAGGCGCGCGGCATTGCCCGTTGTGTGTTGCTGGCGAAACCGGCGGACGTCGAAGCCGTGGCGCGTGCCCACGATATCGAGCTGCCGCCAGGCCTGGAGATTCTCGATCCGGACCTGATTCGCGAACGTTACGTCGAGCCGATGGTTGCGCTGCGCAAGACCAAAAGCCTCAACGCGCCGATGGCCGAGCAGCAACTGGAAGACACCGTGGTGATCGGCACGATGATGCTGGCGCTGGATGAAGTCGACGGCCTGGTGTCCGGTGTCATTCACTCCACCGCCAACACCATCCGCCCGGCCTTGCAGTTGATCAAGACCGCGCCGGGCTGCACCCTGGTGTCGTCGGTGTTCTTCATGCTGTTTCCCGAAGAGGTGCTGGTCTACGGCGACTGCGTGATGAACCCGCACCCGAGCGCCACGGAACTGGCCGAGATCGCCCTGCAAAGTGCGGACTCGGCAGCAGCGTTCGGCATTACGCCGCGCGTGGCGATGATCAGCTACTCCAGCGGTGAATCGGCCAGCGGCGAAGAGGTCGAGAAGGTCCGCGAGGCGACGTTGCTCGCCCACGAGCAACAACATTCGCTGCTGATCGACGGTCCGTTGCAGTACGACGCCGCCGCCAACGAAACCGTTGCCCGGCAACTGGCACCGAACAGTCAGGTCGCCGGTCGCGCCACGGTGTTCGTGTTCCCCGACCTGAATACCGGCAACACCACGCACAAAGCCGTGCAGCGCAGCGCCGACTGCGTCAGCCTCGGCCCGATGCTGCAAGGCCTGCGCAAACCGGTGAACGACCTGCCGCGTGGCGCGCAAGTCGACGACATCGTGTACACCATCGCGTTGACCGCGATTCAAGCTGCCAACCGACCTCTGGATGTTTAAATGCTGGATTTCCTGCCTGCCGCCGCACGCGGCGTGATTGCATCGTTGTTGCTGGCACTGAATACGATTCTGCTCTGCTCGTTTCTGTTCTGCGTGGCGATTTTCAAGGTGTTGCCGTTCGCCCTCACCCAGCGTTTCACACGCTGGCTGATGAACCATACCCATGAAGCCTGGATCAGCAACAACAAGGCCTGGATGAACCTGGTCCGCCGCACCCGCTGGCACCTCAGCGGCCTTGAAGGGCTGGACTATCAGCACTCGTACCTGATCACCAGCAACCACCAGAGCTGGGTCGACATCATGGTGTTGCAGTACGTGCTCAACCGTCGTATCCAGCCGCTGAAGTTCTTTCTCAAGCAAGAGCTGATCTGGGTGCCGGTGATTGGCCTGGCCTGGTGGACGCTGGGCTTTCCGTTCATGAAGCGCTATTCCAAGGCTTACCTGGAAAAGCACCCGGAGAAGAAAGGTAAAGACCTGGAAACCACGCGCAAGACCTGTGCGAAGTTTCGTGATGACCCGGTGGGGATTTTCAATTTCGTCGAAGGCACGCGCTTCACCGAAGGCAAGCATGCGCAGCAGAAATCCCCGTTCAAGTACCTGCTCAAACCCAAGGCCGGTGGCATTGCGTTTGTGCTGGACGCCATGGGTGAGCAGCTGGAGTCGATCGTCAACGTGACGATTCACTATCCGGGCGGGCGTCCGGGGTATTGGGATTTGCTCTGCGGGAACGTTGAAGATGTTGTGGTGCACTTTCAGGAGTTGAGGATTCCGCCGCAGTTTATTGGCAAGAACTACGACCAGGATGGGGAGTATCGGTTGCAGTTTCAGGGGTGGATCAATCAGCTTTGGTTAGACAAGGATGCGTTGTTGACGCAGATGCATCGCGAGTATCCTGGGAAGTAATCAGTCGTCTGCACCGGCCCCTTCGCGAGCAAGCCCGCTCCCACATTGGATCTTCAAGAGACACAAATTTTGTGTACGGCAATAATCCAATGTGGGAGCGGGCTTGCTCGCGAAGGCGTCCGACCAGACACAAAAAAACCCGCCGATGATCACTCATCGGCGGGTTTTTCATGAGCAGCTAACGCTTAGATCGCGCCATGCTTGCGCAGCAGATCCAGCACTTGCTTGACGCTCTCTTCCAGCGACAGCGACTGGGTGTCGACCACGAGATCGGCGTCCAGAGGCACGTCGTACGGGAAGGAATCGCCCGGAATGTTATCCCCGGCCGCTGCGTACAAGCCTTGCGGATCACGCTCGGCACAAACAGTCGGCGAGGCCTGGACGTAGACCGTCAGCAGACGCTCCTTGCCGATCAGGTCCTTGGCCTGCTCACGCCCTTCTGCACTCGGCGCAACGAAGGCAGCGAGGGTTAGCAGACCGGCTTCGTTGAACTGACGCGCAACGTGCGCGGCACGACGCCAGTTCTCGGTACGCCCGGCGCGATCCTGCGGCAGACCTTTGTTCAGGTCGTGACGCAGGTTCTGGCCATCGAGCACAAACACCGCACGGCCAAGGTCGAACAGCTTGCGTTCAACCGCATACGCCAGAGTGCTTTTGCCCGCGCCCGACAAGCCGCTGAACAACACGGTGGCCGGCTGTTGGCCGAAACGCTGAGCGCGTTCTTCGGTGGCAACGTGCGCCAGTTTGCCGTGGTGCGTGCTGCTGCCATGCGCCAACGGCTGAGCGATGATCATGCCGGCGGCGACGGTGCCGTTGGTCAAACGGTCGATGACGATGAACGAACCGGTGGTGCGGTTGCTCGCGTAACCGTCCAGCGCGATGGCGGCGTCGAGGCTGATCTTGACGCGACCGATCTCGTTCAACTGCAACGCGCTGGCAGGACCTTCTTCCAGGGTGTTCACGTCAACGCGGTTGACGATGCTGGTGATCGAACCCGGCACGTACGTCGTGGCGCGCTTGATGTCGTATTTCTTGCCCGGCAGCATCGGTTCTTCGGCCATCCACACCAGCATGGCGTCGAAGGCGTCAGTCACTTGCGGCAGGTTGTCGGCGTGCACCAGCAAGTCGCCGCGAGAGATATCGATCTCGTCTTCCATGGTCAGCGTCACCGCTTGACCAGGACCGGCATGCTCCAGCTCACCTTCGAAGGTGACGATGGATTTCACGCGGCTGCTCTTGCCCGACGGCAGCACAACGACTTCATCGCCCTTGTGCACGACGCCGCTGGCCAGGGTGCCGGCGAAACCACGGAAGTTCAGGTTCGGACGGTTGACGTACTGCACCGGGAAACGCAGGTCGGTGTAGTTGCGGTCGCTGGCGATTTCGACGGTTTCGAGAATTTCCATCAGCGACTGGCCGGTGTACCACGGCGAGCGCTCGGACTTGTTCACCACGTTGTCGCCCTTCAGCGCCGACATCGGCACGAAGGCCATGGTGGTCGGCTTGAACGCGATGCCTTCGGCGAACTTCAGGTAATCGGCCTTGATCGACTCGAACACGCTTTCGTCGAAGCCATTGAGGTCCATCTTGTTGATGGCGACCACGATGTGCTTGATGCCCAGCAACGAGGCGATGAAGCTGTGGCGACGGGTCTGGGTCTGCACGCCGTAGCGGGCGTCGACCAGGATGATCGCCAGGTCACAGGTGGACGCACCGGTGGCCATGTTGCGGGTGTACTGCTCATGGCCAGGGGTGTCGGCGATGATGAATTTGCGCTTGGAGGTGGAGAAGTAGCGGTAAGCGACATCGATGGTGATGCCCTGCTCACGCTCGGCCTGCAGGCCGTCGACCAGCAATGCCAGGTCGATGTCTTCGCCGGTGGTGCCGACTTTTTTCGAGTCGCGGGTAATGGCTTCCAGGTGATCTTCGTAGATCATCTTGGAGTCGTGCAGCAGGCGCCCGATCAGGGTGCTCTTGCCGTCGTCGACGTTGCCACAGGTCAGAAAGCGCAGCATTTCCTTGCGTTCGTGCTGGCCCAGGTAGGCGAGGATGTCCTCGCTGATCAAATCAGATGCGTGCGACATGACAACCCCTTAGAAATAACCCTGACGTTTCTTTTCTTCCATCGAGCCTGCGCCATCGTGATCGATGACCCGGCCCTGGCGTTCGGAAGTTCGCGTCAGGAGCATTTCCTGAATGATGTCGGTCAGGCTGGTGGCCTCGGACTCGACCGCACCGGTCAGCGGGTAGTCACCCAGTGTACGGAAACGGACTTTCTTCTTGACGATGCGCGCCTTGTCTTCGTCGCTCAGGTGATTGAGCAGGCGTTCGTCGTCGATCATGATCCAGGTGCCATTCATCTCGATGACGTCGCGTTCGGCGGCGAAATACAGCGGCACAATCGGGATGCCTTCGAGGTAGATGTACTGCCAGATGTCCAGTTCGGTCCAGTTCGACAATGGGAAAACGCGGATCGATTCGCCCTTGTTGACGTTGCCGTTGTAGACGTTCCACAACTCTGGACGCTGGTTTTTTGGGTCCCAGCGGTGCTTGGTGTCGCGGAAGGAATACACGCGCTCTTTGGCGCGGGACTTCTCTTCGTCGCGGCGAGCGCCACCGAAAGCGGCGTCGAAACCGTACTTGTCGAGCGCCTGTTTCAGGCCCTCGGTTTTCATGATGTCGGTGTGCTTGGCACTGCCGTGGGTCAGCGGGTTGATACCCTGGGCCACGCCATCGGGGTTCACGTGCACCAGCAGGTCCAGGCCGAGTTCTTCGACCATGCGGTCGCGGAATTCGTACATTTCCTTGAACTTCCACCGGGTGTCGACGTGCATCACCGGGAACGGCAATTTGCCCGGGAAGAATGCCTTGCGCGCAAGGTGCAGCATCACGGCGGAATCTTTACCGACGGAGTACAGCATCACCGGGTTATCGAACTCGGCGGCGACCTCGCGGATGATGTGGATGCTTTCGGCCTCCAGCTGTTTCAGATGCGTCAGTTTGTCGACCATGGCTACTCACGAAAACGATCTTATGGACGGCCAGCGGGCCGTGTTCGAGCGGGGAATCCTAGCACAGCGACCTCTTCTAATCAGGCCGCGAGCTAGATCGAAAGGGTATATGAATATACCCCCCTGTTTGGGCGCAGGGACCTTGTAGGAGCGAGGCTTGCCCGCGAAAAACGATAACGCGGTGTACCTGATGTACTGCGTTATCGTTTTTCGCGGGCAAGCCTCGCTCCTACATGAAACTAGATCGGATTCGGGCAATCGATGAAGATGTGCTCCAGCGCAAACCGTCGCGCCAGGTAATCCCCCAGCGCCTGCACACCATAACGCTCGGTGGCGTGGTGACCGGCGGCGATGAAGCTGATGTCGTTTTCCCGGGCGCTGTGGAAGGTTTGCTCGGACGCCTCGCCGCTGAGGTACAGATCGACGCCCGCCAGAACCGCCTGATCGATATAACCCTGGCCGCCACCGGTGCACCAGCCGACCCGACGAATCATCTCGCTGCCTTCAATCAGCAGCGGCTCGCGGCCCATGACTTCCTGCACGCGGCGAGCAAAATCACGCGGCGTCACCGGTTCGCTCAACGAGCCGACCAGACCGACAATCTTCAGGTTATCCGGGTCCAGCGGCCCTTCGACGGTGATGTCCAACTGACGGGCGAGCTGCACGTTGTTACCGACTTCCGGGTGCAGGTCCAGCGGCAAGTGATAGGACAGCAGGCTGATGTCGTGCTTGAGCAGGGTTTTCAAGCGACGCTGCTTCATGCCGGTGATGCACGGGTTCTCGCCCTTCCAGAAGTAACCGTGATGCACCAGCACCAGATCGGCCTGCGCTTCGACGGCGGCATCCAGCAACGCCTGACTGGCCGTGACGCCACTGACGATGCGCATCACCTGCGGCCGGCCTTCGACCTGTAACCCGTTGGGGCAATAATCGGCAATCTTTGCACTGTTCAGATAACGGTCGGCTTCTTCGACCAGGGTGCTCAGGGCGACGGCCATAAAAGACTCCTAAATATCCCGTTCAGAGGCACGCGCGGCCTCGTATAATGCGCGACATTATGGGCGGTCTCTAACCGCCTGCAACCTCTCAGGACGTGCTTAATGCTCAAGGCGCTGCGTTTTTCCGGCTGGCCGCTGTTGGCCGGCGTGCTTATCGCTCTATTGATCATCCAGCGTTACCCGCAGTGGGTCGGGCTTCCAAGCCTCGACGTCAACCTGCAGCAAGCCCCGCAAACCACCACCATGCAGCAAGGTCCGGTGTCCTATGCCGACGCCGTCACCACCGCTGCGCCGTCGGTGGTGAACCTGTACACCACCAAAGTCATCAACAAACCGAACCATCCGCTGTTCGAAGACCCGCAGTTCCGCCGCTTCTTCGGCGACAACGCGCCCAAGCAGAAACGCATGGAATCGAGCCTCGGCTCCGGCGTGATCATGAGCCCGGAAGGCTACCTGCTGACCAACAACCACGTGACCAGCGGCGCCGACCAGATTGTCGTCGCGCTGAAGGACGGGCGTGAAACCCTGGCCCGCGTCATCGGCAGCGACCCGGAAACCGACCTCGCGGTCCTGAAGATCGATCTGAAAAACCTGCCGTCGATCACCGTCGGCCGCTCCGACAACATCCGCATCGGCGACGTCGCGCTGGCCATCGGCAACCCGTTCGGCGTCGGCCAGACCGTGACCATGGGCATCATCAGCGCTACCGGCCGCAATCAGCTGGGCCTGAACAACTACGAAGATTTCATCCAGACCGACGCCGCGATCAACCCCGGCAACTCCGGCGGTGCGCTGGTGGATGCCAATGGCAACCTGACCGGGATCAACACGGCGATCTTCTCCAAGTCCGGCGGTTCGCAAGGCATCGGTTTCGCGATCCCGGTCAAACTGGCGATGGAAGTGATGAAGTCGATCATCGAACACGGCCAGGTGATTCGCGGCTGGCTCGGTATCGAAGTGCAGCCGTTGAGCCAGGAACTGGCGGAGTCGTATGGTCTGTCGGGACGTCCGGGCATTGTGGTCGCGGGGATTTTCCGTGACGGCCCGGCGCAGAAGGCCGGCCTGCAATTGGGTGACGTGATTCTCACCATCGACGGCGAACCGGCCGGTGATGGTCGCCGCTCGATGAACCAGGTCGCGCGGATCAAACCGACCGACAAAGTCACGGTTCAAGTGATGCGCAACGGCAAGGAGCTGAAGCTCACCGCAGAAATCGGCTTGCGCCCGCCACCGGCGCCGGTCAAAGAGAAAGAAGAACAGTAAGCACTCACCACACAATCCCTGTAGGAGCGAGCGGTGCGGCGATCCGACTTGCCCGCGAAGAACGATGACGCGGTGTACTTGATGCACCGTGTCATCGTTCTTCGCGGGCAAGCCTCGCTCCTACAGAGGTATGTTTTAGAGCTCGCCGAGGCCGTCGATCAGTGCCTGATTCTGTTCAGGCGTGCCAATCGAAATCCGCAGGAACTGCGCAATGCGCTCCTGCTTGAAGTGCCGGACGATCACGCCTTGCTCGCGCAACTTCGCTGCCAGCCCCGCCGCATCGTGTTGCGGATGCCGGGCGAAGATGAAGTTCGCCGCTGACGGCAGCACTTCAAAGCCCTTGGCTTGCAGTTGCGCAACGACCTTCTCGCGATTCTCGATCACCAACCCGCAGGTCTTGTCGAAGTACTCGCGGTCTTCGAACGCGGCGGCTGCGCCGACGTTCGCCAGGCGATCCAGCGGATAAGAGTTGAAGCTGTTCTTGATCCGCTCCAGCGCCTCGATCAGGTCCGGATGCCCCACCGCCAGACCGACCCGCAGGCCAGCCAGAGAACGGGACTTGGACAACGTCTGGGTGACCAGCAAATTCGGATAACGGTCCACCAGACTGATCGCCGTCTCGCCACCGAAGTCGATGTAAGCCTCATCCACCACGACCACCGAACCCGGGCTGGCCTTGAGGATTTGCTCAACCGCGTCCAGCGCCAACAGGCAACCGGTCGGCGCGTTCGGGTTCGGGAAGATGATCCCGCCGTTCGGTTTGGCGTAATCCGCCGGGTTGATCTGGAACTGTTCGTCCAGCGGCACCGCGTCGAACGTGATGCCATACAACCCGCAGTAGACCGGGTAGAAGCTGTAGCTGATGTCCGGGAACAGCACCGGCTGATCGTGTTGCAGCAAACCGTGAAAGATGTGCGCCAGGACTTCATCGGAACCGTTGCCGAGGAACACCTGATTGCTTTGCACGCCGTAGTACTTGGCGACAGCGTTCTTCAACAAGTCGCTGTTCGGGTCCGGGTACAAACGCAGATTGTCGTTGAGCTCGGTCTGCATCGCCGCCAGGGCTTTTGGCGATGGGCCGTACGGGTTTTCGTTGGTGTTGAGCTTCACCAGTTTCGCCAGTTTCGGTTGCTCGCCCGGCACGTAAGGCACCAGGTTCTTGACGAACGGGCTCCAGAATTTACTCATCTCAGTTCCCCTGCTTGTCGTCGATGATGCGGTATTCGGCGCTGCGGGCGTGGGCGGTCAGCGATTCGCCACGGGCCAGCACGGAAGCGGTCTTGCCCAGTTCCGACGCACCCTGCTCGGAGCAGAAGATGATCGACGAGCGTTTCTGGAAGTCGTACACGCCCAGCGGCGACGAGAAACGAGCAGTGCCGGAGGTCGGCAGCACGTGGTTCGGGCCGGCGCAATAGTCGCCCAAGGCTTCGGAGGTGTGACGGCCCATGAAGATTGCGCCGGCGTGACGAATCTGCGGCAACCACGCTTGTGGATCGGCGACCGACAACTCCAGGTGCTCCGGTGCGATGCGGTTGGCCACTTCGATGGCTTGCTCCATATCGCGAACCTGGATCAGCGCCCCACGGCCATTGATCGAGGTTTCGATGATCTCGGCGCGTTCCATGGTCGGCAGCAGTTTGGCGATGCTGGCGGCGACCTTGTCGAGGAACCCGGCGTCCGGGCTGACCAGAATCGCCTGGGCGTCTTCGTCGTGCTCGGCCTGGGAGAACAGGTCCATGGCGATCCAGTCCGGATCGGTCTGGCCGTCGCACACAACGAGGATTTCCGACGGGCCGGCGATCATGTCGATGCCAACCTGGCCGAACACGTGACGCTTGGCGGTGGCGACATAGATGTTGCCCGGGCCGACCACCTTGTCGACCTTCGGCACGCTTTCGGTGCCATAAGCCAGCGCGGCAACGGCTTGCGCGCCGCCAATGGTGAAGACACGGTCGACACCCGCGATGCACGCTGCGGCCAATACCAGCTCGTTGATTTCACCGCGCGGGGTCGGCACCACCATGACCACTTCGGTCACGCCCGCCACTTTGGCCGGGATCGCATTCATCAGCACGGACGACGGGTACGACGCTTTGCCGCCCGGGACATAAAGACCGGCACGATCCAGCGGCGTGACCTTCTGGCCCAGCACGGTGCCATCGGCCTCGGTGTAGCTCCAGGAATCCTGTTTCTGCTTTTCGTGGTAGCTGCGCACACGGGCCGCGGCTTTTTCCAGCGCTTCACGCTGCGGCACGGTGATTCGGGTCAGCGCCAGTTCCAGGCGCTCGCGCGGCAGGATCAGGTCGGCCATCGAGGCGACTTCCAGGCCGTCGAACTTCTGGGTGAACTCCACCAGCGCCGCATCGCCACGCTCGCGCACGGCCTTGATGATGTCCAGCACCCGCTGATTGACCGAGTCGTCAGACACACTTTCCCAGCTCAGCAGATGATCCAGATGATGTGCGAAATCCGGGTCAGCAGCGTTGAGTCGGCGAATTGCAGTCGGTGCGGTCATAGCGAGAGCCTCATAGGAATGGCAAAAACTCAGGCGCCCTAACTTAGCAGTCGTTTCCGCTTGGGCACCTGAGATTCTGGCTATGAGGCGGATAGACGGGCGCGACTCAAGGTCGCGCAGGTGAATCAGCCGCGGTGTCGAGACTCCACTGCCTTGCGCAGGGTGTCGATCAACGCCTGGATACGGGCGTGCTGCATTTTCATCGAAGCTTTGTTGACGATCAGCCGGGAGCTGATGTCGGCAATGAAATCCTGGGGCTCCAGGCCATTGGCGCGCAGGGTGTTGCCGGTGTCGACCACGTCGATGATCTTGTCCGCCAGACCGATCAGCGGCGCCAGTTCCATCGAGCCGTACAGCTTGATGATGTCGACCTGACGGCCCTGTTCCGCGTAGTAACGCTTGGCAACGTTGACGAACTTGGTCGCCACCCGCAAACGGCCCTTGGGCTCGACGTCACCGACTCGGCCAGCGGTCATCAGCTTGCAGAGGGCAATGCGCAGGTCCAGTGGCTCGTACAAGCCCTGGCCGCCATATTCCATCAGCACATCTTTACCGGCGACGCCCAGGTCAGCGGCACCATGCTCGACATAGGTCGGCACATCGGTGGCGCGCACGATCAGCAGGCGTACATCTTCCTGGGTCGTGGGGATGATCAGCTTGCGGCTCTTGTCCGGATTCTCGGTCGGCACGATGCCCGCTTCAGCCAGAAGCGGCAGGGTGTCGTCAAGGATGCGGCCCTTGGACAGTGCGATGGTCAACATGGGAAACGTCAGTCCTTATCAAGGTACGTGCCCGGTCACAAACGGCGCCGGACACACATCGTGGGTGAAGTACCCTCGACTTGAAACGAATTCAACGGGCACATCCTTATGCCCATGCAGCAAAAAACTAGCCCGGTACGCGGCGGATCTTGGCGCCGAGCATCTGCAGTTTCTCTTCGATGCACTCGTAACCACGGTCGATGTGGTAAATGCGGTCGATCAGGGTGTCACCTTCAGCGATCAGCGCCGAGATCACCAGGCTGGCCGAAGCACGCAGGTCGGTGGCCATCACTGGCGCGCCTTTCAGCTTCTCGGTACCGGTGACAATGGCGGTGTTGCCTTCGACCTGGATCTTGGCGCCCATGCGGTGCAGTTCGTAAACGTGCATGAAGCGGTTTTCGAAGATCGTCTCGATCACGGCACCGGTGCCTTCGGCAATGGCGTTGAGCGAGATGAACTGCGCTTGCATGTCGGTCGGGAACGCCGGGTATGGAGCGGTGCGCACGTTGACGGCTTTTGGCCGCTTGCCGTGCATGTTCAGCTCGATCCAGTCTTCGCCGCAGTTGATTTCGGCACCCGACTCACGGAGTTTTTCCAGGACGGCTTCGAGGATGGTCGGATCGGTGTCCTTGACCTTCACACGACCGCCGGTCACGGCGGCGGCAACCAGGTAGGTACCGGTTTCGATACGGTCCGGCATCACTTTGTAAGTGGTGGTGTGCAGACGCTCGACGCCATCGATGGTGATGGTGTCGGTGCCGGCGCCAGAGATCTTGGCGCCCATGGCGATCAGGAAGTTCGCCAGGTCGACCACTTCAGGCTCGCGCGCGGCGTTGGCCAGCACGCTGCGGCCCTTGGCCAGGGCAGCGGCCATCATGATGTTTTCGGTACCGGTCACACTGACGGTGTCGAAGAAGAAGTGCGCGCCACGCAGGCCGCCTTCAGGCGCCTTGGCCTTGATGTAACCGCCTTCGACGTCGATGACCGCGCCCATGGCTTCAAGACCACGGATGTGCAGGTCCACCGGACGCGAACCGATGGCGCAACCGCCAGGCAGTGCGACTTCGGCTTCACCGAAACGGGCAACCATCGGGCCCAGTACCAGGATCGACGCACGCATGGTTTTAACCAGTTCGTACGGAGCGATCAGGGTCTTGATGGTGCGCGGGTCGATTTCGACGCTGAGTTTCTCGTCGATCACCGGCTCGATGCCCATGCGACCGAACAGCTCGATCATGGTGGTGATGTCGTGCAGGTGCGGCAGGTTGGCAACGGTAACCGGGCCATCGCACAGCAAAGTTGCAGCCAGGATCGGCAGGGCAGAGTTCTTTGCCCCGGAAATGCGGATCTCGCCATCAAGACGAGCGCCACCGGTAATAATCAATTTATCCATAAGAATCTCGACGCCCTTGGGCTCAGGTGCGCTCGGCCCAGGCCGCGCTGCTGAAAAATTTCATAGTGACCGCATGGATGCTGCCATCGGTGATCCATGGGTTCAAATGGGCATAGACCTGCTGCTGACGCTTCACCGGGCTCAACGCCGCCAGTTCATCGCTAATCACATTCAGCTGAAAGTTGCAGCCTTCGCCTTCAACTTCCACCTTGGTGTTCGGCAGCTTTCCTTCAAGGAAGCTCTTCACTTCTACGGCCTGCATGCTCAACCTCAATCGGCGCCCTGTGCGCGCGGGTCGGACATCATACAAAAAAGCCCCGCGCCTGCGAACCCCGCGAAGCAGGACTCTGACGGGGGGCTTCTCTGTCGATGCGGTTAGGGATGCGCCAACAGCTCGGTCATTTCGCTGACCTGAGCGATTTCGCGCATGTCTTCGGGCATCGCGCGGATGCTCAGCGACTTGCCGGCCTCGTGCGCATCCCGCATGAAACACAGCAGCAACGACAAGCCGACGCTGCTGGATTTCAACACCGCCGAGCAGTCCACCACCAATGCAGTGGCCTTGCTGGCCTTGATCAGCGCCTGGCCCTGCTTGCGCAGGCCCGGACCGGTCAGGTAGTCCAGCATGCCGCTGAGCATCAGTTCACCGGATTCGTTCATGCGAATGGCCGATACACTCATTGGGCTTGCTGCTCGGTGGATTGCTTCTGGCTGGCTTCCTTGGCCTTGGCGACTTCACCGGCCCAACCATTGATGGTCTTGTCCAGGTCGTTGCCATTGCGCTGCATCGCATCGGCGAATTGGTCGCGGAACAGCTTGCCGATGTTGATGCCGTTGATGATCACGTTACGCAGCTTCCACTCGCCGTTGATCTTCTCGAGCGTGTAGGACACAGGATAGATCGCGCCGTTGCTGCCTTTGACCGTCATGCCTACGCTGGTGCGGTCTCCCGACTCATCCTTGGCTGGGTCGACGACGATGCCCTGGTTGTTGTACTCGAGCAAGGCGTTGCCATAGAACTGGAACAGGCCTTTCTTGAAGTTTTCTTCAAAGGTCTTCATTTGCGCCGGCGTGGCCTTGCGCGAATATTTGACCGTCATGATGCTCTTGGAGATGCCCTCGGCATCCACCACAGGCCCGACGATGGTGTTCAGCGCCGTGTAAAAGTCCTGCGGGTCCTGCTTGTACTTCTCTTTGTTGGCCGACAGATCCGCCAGCAACCGGGTCGTGGTGTCTTGTACCAGTTCGTGCGCGGAAGGCGCCGCCACGGCGTTAGCCATCAACGGCAGGGCCGCGAGTAATACCAACAGGCCACGTCGCAAGGTAGAGATCATTCAAAAGCTCCTCATTTGGCGTCTTTGCTAACGGTATTGAGCAGGAATTTACCGATCAGGTCCTCGAGCACCAGCGACGACTGGGTGTCATGGATGGTTCCACCATCCTTGAGCAGGGCTTCTTCGCCGCCCACGCTGATACCGATGTACTTCTCGCCCAACAGACCAGCAGTCAGGATAGATGCAGTGGAGTCATTCGGCAGGTTATCTACGCGCTTTTCCAGCTGCATCGTCACTCGACCGGTGAAACTGTCGCGGTCCAGATCGATCGCCGTGACCTTGCCGATGGTCACACCGGCCATGGTCACTTTAGCTCTGACCGTCAAACCGGCGATATTGTCGAAATACGCATAAAGTTTATAAGTATCGTTGGTTGCGCTCGGGGACAGGCCACTCACCCGCAACGCCAGCAACAGCAAAGCCAGGATGCCAGCCAGCAAGAAAAGGCCGACACCGATTTCCAGGGTGCGGTTTTGCATCAGAAATCTCCAAACATCAAGGCGGTCAGAATAAAGTCCAGGCCGAGTACCGCCAACGAGGCGTACACAACGGTCTTGGTAGTGGCACGACTGATCCCCTCGGATGTGGGCTCGCAGTCATAGCCTTGGAATACGGCGATCCAGGTCACGACAAAAGCGAAGACAATGCTTTTGATGATGCCGTTCAGCACATCGTCGGCAAAGGTCACGCTGTTTTGCATGTTCGACCAGTAGGAACCTTCATAGACACCCAGCCAGTCGACGGCCACCCACGAACCGCCCCAGATACCCACCACGCTGAAAATCATCGCCAGCACCGGCAGGGAAATGAAGCCGGCCCACAGGCGCGGGGCAATGATGTACTTGAGCGGGTCGACACCAATCATTTCCAGACTGGACAACTGCTCGGTGGACTTCATGTTGCCGATTTCAGCCGTCAGGGCCGAACCGGCGCGCCCGGCGAACAACAACGCCGTGACCACTGGTCCCAGTTCACGCAGCAACGTCAGCGCAACCATCTGCCCGACCGCCTGCTCCGAACCATAGCTGGACAGGATGTTGAACCCCTGCAGTGCCAGCACCATGCCGATGAACACCCCGGAGACCACGATGATCACCAGGGACATCACGCCCACCGAATGCAATTGTTTGATCAGCAGCCCGAACCCGCCGCCGATACCGCCACGGCCGAGCAAGGCATGAAACAGGAAGATCGTCGAACGACCGAACACCGCCAGCACATCGATGCCGGAGTGGCCGAACCGGCGCACGCGCTCCAATAGTGAAATCTTGCGCATCAACGCTTCCCCAGAAGATCTGCGCGGTAATCCGTCGCTGGAAAGTGGTACGCCACCGGGCCGTCGGGTTCACCGGTCATGAATTGGCGAATTCGCGGCTCCTGGGAGTTCATCAGCTCCTCAGGCGTGCCCTGCCCCAACACCTGGCCTTCGCCCACCACATAGATGTAGTCGGCGATGCTTGCCGTCTCGGCCAGATCGTGGGAGACCACGATGCTGGTGATGCCCAGCGCGTCGTTGAGCAGGCGGATCAGGCGCACCAGGACGCCCATGGCGATCGGGTCCTGACCGACGAAGGGCTCGTCATACATGAGAATCTGCGGATCGAGAGCAATTGCCCGGGCCAGCGCCACACGACGCTTCATGCCGCCGGACAGCTCCTCGGGCATCAGGTCGATGGCGCCACGCAGGCCCACGGCCTGCAATTTGAGCAGGACGATGTCCCGGATCATTTCTTCCGGAAGCTCGGTATGAACGCGAAGCGGAAAGGCGACGTTCTCGAACACATCGAGATCGGTAAACAGTGCGCCGCTCTGAAACAGCACGCCCATGTGCTTGCGCGCGTCGAACAAATCGCTGCGCGACAGCTTCGGCAGGTTTTGACCGTTGACCCAGACTTCGCCCTTGGTGGGACGCAGCTGTGCGCCCATCAAACGCAGCAATGTGGTCTTGCCACACCCGGAAGGCCCCATGATGCCGGTGACCTTGCCGCGTGGAATACGGATATCGACGTTATTGAAAATGCTGCGCGAACCGCGCTTGAAGGTCAGTCCCTTCAGCTCGACCGCGTAGGCGTTATCGGCACTCATCTAAACTCCTTGCGATGCAGCCTCTCACTCGGACGCCTGACTTTCTGACGAAAGCACATACCTCCCGGGCAGGCCGAACTGGCGGCGAACTATATCACTGCAAAGGCCAAGCGCCCAAGCGCCAAGCCGGGCCATGTTCAGCAACATGACAGGCAAAAAGCTTTCACTCGGAGGGTTTCGGTAACAGGGAATGACAAAGCGCGACGAACTTGCGTGAGGGTTTCGATCATTACCGCTATAATCGCCGCCTTTTCATCAGGCTATACGATTTCTGACATGAGCCAATCCAGCGACCTGATTCAATCAGCACAACGCACCATCCGCCTCGAACTGGAAGCCGTAGAAGGCTTACTACCCCACATCGACGCAGATTTCGTACGCGCTTGCGAGATGATTCTGGCCAGCAAAGGCCGCGTGGTCGTGGTCGGCATGGGCAAATCAGGGCACATCGGCAACAAGATCGCGGCCACCCTGGCCAGCACCGGCACCACCGCATTCTTCGTGCACCCGGCCGAAGCCAGTCACGGCGACATGGGCATGATTACCCGCGATGACATCATCCTGGCCCTGTCGAACTCCGGTTCCACCAACGAAATCGTGACCCTGCTGCCGCTGATCAAGCGCCTGGGCATCAAACTGATCAGCGTGACCGGCAACCCCGACTCACCGCTGGCCAAGGCCGCCGAGGTCAACCTCAACGTGCACGTCGAGCACGAAGCCTGCCCGCTGAACCTGGCGCCGACATCGTCGACCACCGCGGCGCTGGTCATGGGCGACGCCCTGGCCGTTGCGCTGCTGGAAGCCCGCGGCTTTACTGCTGAAGACTTCGCCTTTTCCCACCCTGGTGGCGCGCTGGGCCGACGCCTGCTGTTGAAAGTGGAAAACGTCATGCACGCCGGGCAGGAACTGCCGCAAGTCCAGCGCGGCACCTTGCTCAAAGACGCGCTGATGGAAATGACCCGCAAGGGTCTGGGCATGACCGTGATCCTGGAAGCCGACGGCAAACTCGCCGGGATCTTCACCGACGGCGATTTGCGCCGCACCCTGGATCGCAGCATCGACATCCACAGCGCGACGATCGACCAGGTCATGACCGCCCACGGCAAGACCGCCCGCGCCGAGATGCTCGCGGCCGAGGCTCTGAAAATCATGGAAGACCATAAAATCAACGCGCTGGTCGTGGTCGATAGCGAAGACCGCCCGGTCGGCGCCTTGAACATGCACGATTTGCTGCGTGCGGGAGTAATGTAATGAGCACGGACCTGCTGCAACGCGGCAAAGAGATCAAACTGGCGGTATTCGACGTCGACGGCGTCCTGACCGACGGACGCCTGTACTTCCTTGAAGACGGCAGCGAATTCAAGACATTCAATACACTCGACGGCCAGGGCATCAAGATGTTGATGGCAGCGGGCGTACAGACGGCTATCATCAGCGGCCGCAAGACCCCGGTGGTCGAGCGACGGGCGAAGAACCTCGGTATTCCCCACCTTTATCAGGGCCGTGAAGATAAACTGGTGGTGCTTGACGAGCTTCTCGCACAGCTCAATCTAAGCTATGAACAAGTCGCCTACCTCGGCGACGACCTGCCAGACCTGCCGGTGATCCGCCGCGTTGGCCTGGGCATGGCGGTGGCCAATGCCGCCAGCTTCGTGCGTGAACACGCCCACGGCATCACCCAGGCCCGTGGTGGCGAGGGTGCCGCTCGCGAATTCTGCGAATTGATCCTGCGCGCCCAGGGCCGCCTCGATGCGGCCAACGCCGCGTACCTGTGAGCCAACTATGCTGAGCAAGAAATTTCGCAACATCCTGATGTTCGGTTGCATCGCAGCGATATTTGCTGCGGTCGGCTACTGGAACATCAGCCCGGAGCGCTTCCTCGACAAGCCTGTGGCAAAGGTCGATGAAAGCGAAATCGACTACTACGCGATCAACGCGCACAGCGTCCAGTTCCTGCCGGATGGCAAACTGCAATACGAAATGACGTCCGACAAGGTTGAACACCTGAAGGCGACCGAAGTGACGCTGCTGACCAATCCCGACCTGAACCTGTTCCGCGGCACCCAGTTCCCTTGGCATGTCCAGAGCGAACACGGCGAGGTCAACCCGGACGGCACCCAGGTCGAACTGATCGACTCGGTGCGCATCACGCGTTTCGACGAGAAAAACCGCAAGACCCTGATTACCACCACCCGTATGACCGTGTTCCCGCAACAGCAATATGCGCAGACCGAGCAACCCGTTAGAATCGACGGCGCTGGCGGTGTATCGACTGGCAAGGGAATGAAAGCGTATTTGAAAGAAAGCAGGATACACCTGCTATCGAACGTAAGAGGACAGTATGAGGCTCGTTAAAACTCTCCCTATTTTGCTCGGTCTGAGCGCAGCACTGGGAAGCGTGAGCGCCTGGGCTCTGCCGAACGATCAACAGCAGCCGATCCGCATCCAGGCCGACGACGCCCAACTGGACGACAAGAACGGTATTGCCACCTATAAAGGTGACGTGATCATCACCCAAGGTTCGATGATCGTTAAAGGCAATACTGTGACCATGACCCGCACCCCTGCGGGCGACATCGACGTGGTGACTTCGGTGGGCAACCTTGCCTATTTCGAACAACTGCAAACGGCGGGCGACACCAAGCCGGTTCAGGGCTGGGGCGTCACCATCCAGTACCACGCCTCGCAAGACCGCGTCGTGCTGATCGATCGCGCCAAAGTTGTCGATAAGGACGGTAACGTCACCCAAGGCGAGAAAATCGTCTACGACACCAACAAAAAGCTCGCCAGCGCAGGCCGAGCCACGGGCACCAATGTGACCGAGTCGCGCCCGCGTATCGACATGGTTATCCAGCCGAAAAAGAAAACCGACGAGCAAAAGGCCCCGTAATGGCAACTCTGAAAGCTCAGCATTTGGCCAAGAGCTACAAGAGCCGTCAGGTCGTGCGCGACGTCAGCCTGTCTATCGACAGCGGTCAGATCGTCGGCCTGCTTGGCCCTAACGGCGCCGGTAAAACCACCTGCTTCTACATGATTGTCGGCCTGGTTCAGGCCGATCAGGGTCGCGTACTGATCGATGATCTGGACGTCAGCCACCAGCCGATGCACGGTCGTGCGAAGGCAGGTATCGGCTATCTTCCGCAAGAAGCGTCGATCTTCCGCAAACTCTCGGTCGCCGACAACATCATGGCGATCCTCGAGACCCGCAAGGAACTCGACAAGGCCGATCGCCGCAAGGAACTGGAAAGCCTGCTGCAGGAATTCCACATCAGCCACATCCGCGACAGCCTCGGCATGAGCCTGTCCGGTGGCGAGCGCCGCCGCGTGGAAATCGCCCGGGCACTGGCCACCAACCCGAAATTCATCCTCCTCGACGAACCGTTCGCCGGCGTGGACCCGATTTCGGTGGGCGACATCAAACAGATCATCTACCACCTCAAGGCCAAGGGCATTGGCGTGCTGATCACCGACCACAACGTCCGTGAAACGCTGGATATCTGCGAAACCGCCTACATCGTCAACGACGGCCAACTGATCGCCGAAGGTGATTCGGCCACCATCCTGGCCAACGACCTCGTGAAAGAAGTCTATCTGGGCCATGAGTTCCGCCTGTAAGCACAGAGGTGTCTGGCTGGCTGCCCGAGCGCTTGTCTCGATAAAAAATCAATACTTTTTTATTGTTACAGCGCTCTAGGCAAACGCTACGGTTTCGGGCATATAATTTGCTTATGTTTGGCGCTTCGGCGCCCTGTAGTGGATGGCGCATGTGCGCCGGCGAATAAGGTGTTTAGCCCCTGCCATGAAACCATCGCTAGTCTTGAGAATGGGCCAGCAGCTGACGATGACACCGCAGCTGCAACAGGCCATCCGCCTGCTCCAATTGTCGACCCTGGACCTGCAACAGGAAATCCAGGAGGCCCTGGAGTCCAATCCGATGCTCGAACGCCAGGAAGAAGGCGACGACTTCGATAACGCCGACCCCTTGGCCGACAAAGCCGAACAGCAACCCAACGCCGACGTTTCAGAACCCTCCTATCAGGAAACCGCCCCGACGGTGGACAACCTCGAGGAAGGTGACTGGAATGAGCGCATTCCCAACGAACTGCCCGTCGACACCGCCTGGGAAGACGTCTACCAGACCAGCGCCAGCAGCCTGCCGAGCAACGATGACGACGAGTGGGATTTCACTACCCGTACATCCGCCGGTGAGAGCCTGCAAAGCCACCTGTTGTGGCAACTGAACCTGGCGCCGATGTCCGACACCGATCGCCTGATCGCCGTGACCCTGATCGATTGCATCAACAATCAGGGCTACCTGGACGAAACCCTTGAGGAAATCCTCGAAGCCTTCGATCCGGAACTCGACATCGAACTGGATGAAATCGAAGCCGTCCTGCATCGCATCCAGCAATTCGAACCCGCCGGCATCGGCGCCCGCAACCTGGGTGAATGCCTGCTGCTGCAATTGCGCCAGCTTCCGGCCAAGACACCTTGGCTGGCCGAGGCCAAGCGCCTGGTCACCGATTACATCGACCTGCTCGGCAGCCGCGACTACAGCCAGCTGATGCGCCGCATGAAGCTCAAGGAAGATGAACTGCGCCAGGTGATCGAACTGGTTCAGAGCCTCAACCCGCGCCCCGGCTCGCAGATCGAATCCAGCGAAGCCGAGTACGTCGTCCCCGACGTGATCGTGCGCAAGGACAACGAGCGCTGGCTGGTCGAGTTGAACCAGGAATCGGTGCCACGGCTGCGGGTCAACGCCCAATACGCCGGTTTTGTGCGCCGCGCCGACACCAGTGCCGACAACACCTTCATGCGCAATCAGTTGCAAGAGGCCCGCTGGTTCATCAAGAGCCTGCAAAGCCGCAACGAAACCCTGATGAAAGTTGCCACCCAGATCGTCGAGCATCAGCGCGGTTTTCTGGAATACGGCGACGAAGCGATGAAACCGCTGGTGCTGCATGACATCGCCGAAGCGGTGGGCATGCACGAGTCGACGATTTCCCGCGTAACCACACAAAAATTCATGCATACCCCCCGGGGCATATATGAGCTGAAATACTTTTTCTCCAGCCACGTCAGCACCTCCGAAGGCGGTGAATGCTCGTCCACGGCGATCCGCGCGATCATCAAAAAACTGGTTGCCGCGGAAAATCAGAAAAAGCCGTTGAGTGACAGCAAGATCGCTGGTTTACTGGAGGCACAAGGCATTCAGGTGGCTCGCCGCACCGTCGCCAAGTACCGCGAATCCCTCGGGATCGCGCCTTCGAGCGAACGCAAGCGGTTGATGTAGAGCCACGCCACAGCGTTCCAGTGGTAGATCATCTGGTCTACCGCTTTATGCACTGGCAACGAAGGAGAAGCTGTATGCAAGTCAACATCAGTGGACACCAACTGGAAGTGACCGAACCTCTTCGCAGCTACATCGGCGAAAAACTCGAACGGTTAGAGAGGCATTTCGACAAGATCACCAACGTGCAGGTCACGATGACGGTCGAAAAGCTGAAGCAGAAAATCGAAGCCACGCTGCATATTCCCGGCAATGAAGTGGTCGCCAACGCGGAACATACCGATATGTACGCGGCGATCGACGCATTGACCGACAAGCTGGATAAACAACTCAAAAAGCATAAGGAAAAGACCCAGAGCCTCCTCCAGGGCGCGACCGGTCGTTAACACTCCCAACCCATGATCCGACTTGAAAGCATCCTGACCCCCGGCCGTTCCCTCGTGAACGTGCCGGGCGGCAGCAAAAAGAAAGCCCTCGAGCAAATTGCCAACCTGATCGCCCGGGAAGTGCCGGATCTGGAGATGCAAGATGTCTTCGAGGCGTTGATTGCCCGTGAAAAACTCGGCTCGACCGGTTTTGGTAACGGCATCGCTATCCCTCACTGCCGGCTGAAAGGTTGCACCTCGCCCATCAGCGCCTTGATGCACCTGGACGCCCCCATCGATTTCGACGCCATCGACGGTGCTCCGGTTGACCTGCTGTTCGTCTTGCTGGTCCCCGAAGCCGCTACCGATGCGCACCTTGAATTGCTCCGCCAGATCGCCAGCATGCTCGATCGCAAGGAAGTCCGCGATCGCCTGCGTAGCGCCCCGAGCAATGAAGCCTTGTATCAGGTTGTCCTGGACGAGCAAAACGGGCACTAATCATGCGCTTGATCATCGTCAGTGGCCGTTCCGGCTCAGGTAAAAGCACCGCGCTCGATGTTCTCGAGGACAACGGGTATTACTGCATCGACAACCTGCCCGCCGGGTTGTTGCCGGAACTGGCTGAACGCGCGCTGATCCACACCGAACTGGCGCAACCGCTGGTTGCCGTGTCCATTGACGCGCGCAACCTGCCGAGCCACCTGAGCCGGTTTCCGGAACTGCTCGAAGAAGTTCGCAGCCGACATATCCAGTGCGACGTCCTGTACCTGGACGCCGACGAAGAAACCTTACTGAAGCGTTTTTCGGAAACTCGCCGTCGTCACCCGCTGAGCAGCGCCAACCGCTCGCTGGCCGAGGCGATCAACGACGAAACCAGCCTGCTCGGGCCGATTGCCGACCTCGCCGATCTCAAGGTCATCACCACCAACCTGAACCTGTACCAGCTGCGCGATACCATCAAGTTGCGCCTGCTGAACCAGCCGGAACCCGGTACCGCGTTTTTGGTGGAGTCGTTCGGATTCAAGCGCGGCATGCCGGTTGACGCCGACCTGGTGTTCGACGTGCGCTGCCTGCCGAACCCCTATTGGAAGCCTGAGCTACGCGATCAGTCCGGGCTTGATGAACCGGTTGCCACGTACCTGGCCGCCCAGCCGGACGTCGAAGAGATGTTCCAGGACATTTCCACGTACCTGCTCAAATGGCTGCCGCGCTTTGCCGCCAGCAACCGCGCTTATGTCACCATTGCCATCGGCTGCACCGGCGGGCATCACCGCTCCGTCTATCTGACCGAACGTCTGGGTCAGGCCCTGCAAAAAACCCTGAAGAACGTCCAGGTCCGCCACCGCGACCTCAGCTAAAGGATTCACATCGCGATGCCTGCTCTGGAAATCGAAATCATCAACAAGCTGGGCCTGCATGCCCGCGCTTCCGCCAAATTCGTTGGTGTCGCCGGCGAGTTCAAAGACTGCACGATCAGAGTCGGACGAACGCCGGAATCAACGGTCGACGGCAAAAGCATCATGGCAATGATGATGCTCGCTGCGGGTAAAGGCACCAAAATCTATATCAGCACCGAAGGCGAAAACGAGCAAAAAGCGCTGGATGCGCTGACAGACTTGATCAACCGTTACTTCGACGAAGGCGAATAACGCTCGCCTAGGCGAGCGCTGTATCCATCACCATCATCAAACAAAACCCGATCAGCAGCCCAAGGCTGGCCAGCTTGTCGTGACCATGGCGGCGCGACTCGGGAATGACTTCGTGCGTGACCACCAGCAACATGGCCCCGGCCGCGAGCGCCAGGCCCAACGGCAACAGCAATTCGGCCAGGCTCACCAGCCAGGCACACAACAGCGCGAAGACCGGCTCGACCAAGCCTGATGCCGCCCCGATCAGGAACGCCTTGACCCGCGACATCCCTGCCCCGGCCAACACCAACGCAATGACCAATCCTTCCGGCACATCCTGCAAGGCGATGCCCATGGCCAGGCTGTCGGCGTCGGGCATGCCGCCCCCCGCCGAGACACCGACGGCCATGCCTTCGGGAATGTTGTGGGCAATGATGGCAAACACGAACAACCAGATCCGTGGCGGAATGACCGGCCGCTCCAGCGTGCCGACGAGCATTTCCGGCGAAGCACCTGAGACCTTTCGATCCACCAGATACAGCCCGAATGCGCCAAGCATGATGCCGAAACTGATCAGACCGCTGGCCGCCCAAGGGGTCAGCCCCAGGCTTTCAGCGGCGGCAATGCCCGGCACGATCAGCGAAAACGCCGTCGCAGCAAGCATCACCCCGGCACCGAAGCCGAGCAGCGTATCGCTGACCGCCTGGGGCATGCGTCGAATCACCAGCACCGGCACCGCGCCCAAGGCTGTGCCCAAGGCGCAAATGGCCCCGCCCTGCAACGCACGCAGCAGTTTCGGCTCAAGATCCAGCCACGCGAGCCCATGCGCAACCAACAGGCTCATGCCCGCCAGTAGTAACAGCGACCCAAACGCGTAACGAAACATTCGTCCACTTCCGATCGCCAGTGTTTCAGTGCCCATAGTCCGCCCAGGATTGTTTTTATAGAAGACTTAAACCAGTGCAGCCTGATAGCGCGCAGCGACTTCGGGCCAATTGATCACGTTGTAAAAAGCGTTGATGTATTCCGGCCGGCGGTTTTGATACTGCAGGTAATAGGCATGCTCCCAGACATCCAGCCCCAGAATCGGCGTATTGCCGTTCATCAAAGGACTGTCCTGGTTGCCGCTGCTTTCAACGACCAACGTCTTTTGCGGCGTCACACTCAGCCAAGCCCAGCCACTGCCGAAACGGGTCAGCGCGGCTTTGGTGAAGGCCTCCTTGAAACGGTCGAGACCGCCCAACTGGTCTTCGATGGCCTTGGCCAATTCACCGTCCGGCTGACCGCCGCCGTTGGGCACCATCACTTCCCAGAACAGCGAGTGGTTGGCGTGACCGCCGCCCTGATTGATCACCGCCGCGCGGAGCTTCTCCGGCAGTTGCTGGACTGCTGCCACCAGTTTTTCCACCGGCCACTCGGCGAACTCGGTGCCTTCGACGGCAGCGTTGAGGTTATTGATGTAAGTCTGGTGATGCTTGGTGTAGTGGATTTCCATGGTCTGCGCATCGATGTGCGGTTCCAGGGCATCGTAGGCGTACGGCAAGGCAGGCAAGCTAAAAGCCATTTCAGTGGACTCCGTGATGTAGAGGCGCAGGGGGCGACGCGGCATCGACGTGCAGCAAACGATGAGTGCGCGGGTATTCGCCATGCTCGCTGATGAAATTCAGCAGTTCGACGTAGGTTTTGCTGCTCTGACGCAGTGCGGCTTCACGCAATGCGGGCGCCAGTCGCGGGTCCTGCATGGTCTTCAACAAGCGCTGGTGGATGGCGCACAGGTATTCGGCGCTCTCCTCCGGCTGGTTCAGACGCAAATGCAGGTCCGCGAGGTTGTGATGGGAAATGACGCAGGCCGCCACCGCTTCGTCGGCATCCGCCCAGCGCTCGAACAACACTTGGGCCAGGGCCAATGCCTGCAAGTAAGCCTCGCGGGCATCGACGTATTCGCCCAGCATGAAACAACGGTTTGCCCTTTCGATCGTGCGTTTCCAGTGCTCCATGGTGAGCCTCCAAAGCGGTTGCGGTGATTACACGCCGCCTGCGGTGAGCTTTTCCGGATTGAGCAACTCTTCCAGTTGGCTGCGCGACAGTTCGGTGTGCTCCAGAGCGACATCGATCACCGGCCGGCCCTGCTGATAAGCCTTCTTGGCGATCTCCGCAGCTTTTTGGTAACCAATGATCGGGTTGAGTGCCGTGACCAGAATCGGGTTGCGCGACAGCGCTTCCTTGAGCCTGGCTTCGTTGACCTTGAAACTGGCGATAGCCTTTTCACCCAAGAGGTGGCTGGAGTTGGCCAGCAATTCGATGCTGCTCAGCAGGTTCTGGGCGATGATCGGCAGCATCACGTTCAGCTCGAAATTGCCCGACTGACCGGCGATGGTGATCACCGTGTCATTGCCGATCACCTGGGCGGCGACCATCGCGGTGGCTTCCGGGATCACCGGGTTGACCTTGCCGGGCATGATCGACGAGCCCGGCTGCAAGGCTTCGAGTTCGATTTCACCGAGGCCGGCCAGCGGGCCGGAGTTCATCCAGCGCAGGTCGTTGGCGATTTTCATCAGCGAGACAGCGGTGGTTTTCAGCTGCCCGGAAACCGCAACGGCGGTGTCCTGGGAGCCGATCAGTGCAAACAGATCGGTGCCCGGCGTGAATTGCACCTGAGTCAACTTGCTCAATTGCTGGCTGAAAAGCCCGGCAAATTCAGGGTGCGCATTGATACCGGTGCCCACCGCCGTGCCACCCTGAGCCAGGGATTGCAGGCTAGGCAGCAGATCCTGCAGATGGCCGATGTTGGCTTTCAGCTGTTGCGCCCAACCGTTGAGCACCTGGCTCATGCGCACCGGCATCGCATCCATCAAGTGAGTGCGACCGGTTTTGACGTAGTGGTGAACCTCTTCAGCCTTTTGCTCGACCACCTGCACCAAGCGCACCAATGCCGGCAGCAATTGCTCATGCAATGCCAGCGCAGCGCTGACGTGGATGGTGGTCGGGATGATGTCGTTGCTGCTCTGCCCGCAGTTGACGTGATCGTTGGGGTTCACCGGCTCGCCAAGCAGTCGGCTCGCCAGCGTGGCAATCACTTCGTTGGCGTTCATGTTGGAACTGGTGCCGGAACCGGTCTGGAAGATATCCACCGGGAAGTGCTGCATGAAGTCGTCCTTGAGCAAACCCAACGCCGCTTCGACGATGGCATTGCCCTGAGATTCGCTGATCTGCTTGAGTTCGACGTTGGCGCGGGCGGCGGCAGCCTTGGCCAGGATCAGCGCGCGAATGAACTGCACGGGCATCGGCTTGCCGCTGATCGGGAAGTTGTTCACCGCACGCTGGGTCTGTGCGCCGTAGAGGGCGTCCACCGGGACTTGGAGCTCGCCCATGCTGTCGCGCTCAATACGTGTCTTGGTCATCAGAAAATCCTTGCACCAGTTCTATGAGAGGAATCGAAGGCTGCAACTCGCAGGTCGCCAGTTGCCAGGTGTAGCTTTGCCAGCGCTTGAGGCGGCACTTGCACAGAGAGAGGCGTTCGAGTTCGCGCAGCGGGCGCCACGCCTGGTCCAGGCAATAGGTTCGCCAGTGCCAAGGCAGCGCGACGTCTGCGGCGGTGTCGAGCAATAAACGGAAAGAGGTTTCAGCGATGGTCCAGGGTGAAGTCGCCGTGCAACACGCCAGATACCGGCCTTCGGCCAGGTAGTGGTCGATCAGGCGCGGCTCGTCAGGGTCCATCCCGCAACGGATCTGGCGACTCATCCAGCGCCAGCTTTCGAGGTAAGGCTGCTCGTGCAAGGCAGAACTCATGATCCGGGGCTCATTCGGTAATGAGATTTATTATTATATGATAATGAGAACCAACACAAGCTCGAGCATGATCCTTTGTAGGAGCCGGCTTGCTGGCGATTGCGATCTGGCATTCAACATCGATGTCGACTGATTGACCGTAATCGCCAGCAAGCCGGCTCCTACATGTGTGTTGTGCAGGCATAAAAAAGGCGCGCCACCCATTGGGTGGCGCGCCTTTTGTGTAGCGGTCGCGAGTTAGCTGCCTGCGACTGTCATCCGCTCGATCAGCACCGAACCTGTGCGAATGTTGCTGCGCAATTCCAGGTCGTTACCCACCGCAACGATCTGTTTGAACATGTCGCGCATGTTGCCGGCGATGGTCACTTCCTGGACGGCAAACTGGATTTCGCCATTCTCGACCCAGTAACCCGCCGCGCCACGGGAGTAATCGCCCGTGACCATGTTCAGGCCCTGGCCCATCAGCTCGGTGACCAGCAAGCCGCGACCCATGCGGCGCAGCAACGCCGCCTGATCTTCATCGCCATGGGTGACGAACAGGTTGTGCACGCCGCCGGCGTTGGCCGTGCTCGGCATGCCGAGTTTGCGACCGGAATAGGTGCCGAGGATGTAGGACACCAACTCGCCTTTTTCGACGAACGGTTTGGCGTAAGTCGCCAGGCCATCGCCGTCGAACGCCGAACTGCCCATCGCGCGCATCAAATGCGGACGCTCATCGATGGTCAGCCATTCCGGGAACAGCTTCTGACCCAGCGTGCCTTCAAGGAACGACGATTTGCGATACAGACTGCCGCCGGAAATCGCCGAAAGGAAACTGCCGAACAAGCCACCGGCCAGTTCAGCGGAAAACAATACCGGCACTTCACAGGTCGGCACCGGACGCGCGCCCAGTCGGCTTGCCGCCCGCTGCGCGGCACGCTGGCCGATGCTCGCAGGGTCGGCCAGCAAGTTGCCCTGGCGATTGACGTCGTACCAGTAATCACGCTGCATCTGGCCGTCGGCTTCGGCGATCATGACGCAGCTCAAGCTATGACGAGTCGATGCATAGCCGCCGATAAAACCGTGGCTGTTGCCATAAACGCGGCAGCCCTGATGCGTGCTGAGGGTGGTGCCGTCGGCGTTCTTGATCCGGCTGTCGGTGGCAAATGCCGCAGCTTCACAGCTCAGGGCCATCTCGATGGCTTGTTCCGGTGTGATGTCCCACTGATGGAACAGGTCGAAATCCTGCAGATCCTTGGCCATCAGCGCGGCATCCGCCAGGCCGGCAGCTTCGTCTTCGGAGGTGTGTTTAGCGATGGCCAGCGCCGCAGCGACGGTTTCACGAATCGCTTCAGGACCGCTGGCCGACGTGCTGGCCGAGCCCTTGCGCTGCCCGACGTACAAGGTGATGCCAAAGCCCTGATCGCGGTTGAATTCGACGGTTTCGACCTCGCGCTGACGTACCGATGTGGACAGGCCCTGCTCCAGGGACACCGCCACTTCACAGGCACTGGCGCCCTGACGCTTGGCTTCAGCGATGATCTGCTCGACTTGTTCTTGCAGTGCCGGCAACGCTTGTGGGCCGACGCTTTCAACTGCACTCATGCTGTTCTCCACTCAAATTCTGCTTTCGGTAAAGGCCTTCGAGCGACCGGGCCGGACAAGCGGCCCCCGACTGGTTATCATGGCGGCGTTTCTTTGCGGACGGCCACCATGGTTGATTCTTACGACGACTCCCTCGATACGGGAGAAAAAAGCAAATCCCAGGTTAAACGCGAGCTGCATGCTCTGGTTGACCTCGGCGAACGCCTTACAACGCTCAAGCCTGACTTGCTGGCAAAACTCCCGTTGACCGACGCTCTGCGCCGGGCTCTGGGCGATGCGCCCAAGCACACCGCGAATATCGCGCGTAAACGGCACCTTATGTTCATCGGCAAACTGATGCGCGATCAGGACACTGACGCCATTCTGACTTTGCTCGATCAACTCGATGCCTCCACCCGGCAGTACAACGAACGTTTCCATGGCCTGGAACGCTGGCGCGATCGCTTGATCGCGGGCGACGATGCAGTCCTGGAGAAGTTCGTGCTCGACTACCCGGAGGCTGATCGTCAGCAGTTGCGCTCCCTGATCCGTCAGGCCCAGCACGAACTGGCGACCAACAAGCCACCGGCATCGAGCCGTAAAATCTTCAAGTACATCCGTGAGCTGGACGAGACTCAACGCGGTCTGCGTTAAATCTCGCCCTGTAGGAGCTGCCGCAGGCTGCGATCTTTGCTTTTTCAAAGATCAAAAGATCGCAGCCTGCGGCAGCTCCTACGTCTATCAACTTACGATCCTGTACCACCCACAGTGATCGCATCGATTTTCAGCGTTGGCTGGCCGACACCCACCGGCACCGACTGCCCATCCTTGCCGCACGTGCCCACGCCGCTGTCCAGCGACAGGTCATTACCGACCATCGACACCTTGCTCATCGCTTCAGGCCCGTTGCCGATCAACGTCGCGCCTTTGACCGGCGCCGTAATCTTGCCGTCTTCGATCAGGTACGCCTCGCTGGTGGAGAACACGAACTTGCCGCTGGTGATGTCCACCTGACCGCCGCCAAGGTTGGCGCAGTAGATGCCGCGCTTCACCGAGGCGATGATTTCCGCCGGATCGCTTTCGCCCGCCAGCATGTAGGTATTGGTCATGCGCGGCATTGGCAGGTGCGCGTAGGATTCACGGCGACCGTTGCCGGTGCGGGCGACACCCATCAGGCGCGCGTTGAGCTTGTCCTGCATGTAGCCTTTGAGTACGCCGTTTTCGATCAGCGTGGTGCATTCGGTCGGCGTGCCTTCGTCGTCGACGCTCAACGAACCGCGACGACCGGCCAGCGTACCGTCATCGACGATGGTGCAGAGCTTGGACGCAACCATCTCGCCCATACGGCCACTGTAAGCGGAGCTGCCCTTACGGTTGAAATCGCCTTCCAGACCGTGGCCGACCGCTTCGTGCAGCAACACGCCGGACCAGCCCGAACCCAACACCACCGGCAACGTACCGGCCGGTGCCGGAATGGCTTCGAGGTTGACCAGCGCCTGACGCAACGCTTCACGGGCGTAGCCCATGGCGCGGTCGTCGCTGAGGAAATAACGGTAATCGGTCCGACCGCCGCCGCCATGGCCGCCGCGCTCGCGACGACCGTTCTGCTCGACGATCACGCTGACGTTGAAGCGCACCAGCGGCCGCACATCCGCCGCCAGGCTGCCGTCGGTCGAAGCGACAAGAATGCGCTCCCAGACGCCGGCCATGCTCACCGTGACTTGCTGAATGCGCGGATCGAGGGCGCGGGTGGCGACGTCGATGCGTTTGAGCAGTTCGACTTTCTCGGCGCGGGTCATCACTTCCAGCGGGTTGTCCGGCCCGTACAACTGGGCGACGTCCTGAGTGGTGAAGGCCTGCACCGTGCCGTTCTGCCCGGCGCGGGAGATCGAGCGCGCAGCACGGGCCGCAGCGCCAAGGGCTTCGAGGGTAATGGCATTGCTGTAGGCAAAACCGGTTTTCTCACCCGATTGCGCGCGCACGCCAACGCCCTGGTCAAGGTTGAAACTGCCTTCCTTGACGATGCCGTCTTCCAGCGCCCAGGACTCGGAAATCTGCCCCTGGAAATACAGGTCGGCGGCATCGATGCCCGGGCCGGCCAGATCGCCGAGCACACCTTGCAGGCTTTCGATGGTGACGCCGCCGGGCGCCAGGAGGTGTTCACTGACTGAGGACAACAACTCGCTCATATGCTTTACGCCTTAAATTCATCGTTCTGAGGCAGGTCGCCGGGCGCCCTGCGAGAAAAAGCGCCGGTGACTGGACACCGGCATCCGCGCCCGTATGGACGCCTGTTCGCTGCTATCGCGTTCGGCCAGCAGCACGGCCTCGCCTTGATCCTGTTGCGCCAGCACTCGACCCCACGGGTCGACAATTGCGGCATGCCCCCAGGTTTCTCGCGGCCCCGGATGCGTTCCACCCTGGGCAGCCGCGAGCACGTAACACTGGGTCTCGATGGCCCGCGCACGAATCAGCACATCCCAATGCGCCGCGCCGGTCACTGCGGTAAAAGCTGACGGCGCGGTAATCAACTCCGCCCCGGCAGCGCGTAATTCGCTGTACAGCTCCGGGAAGCGCAGGTCGTAACAGACCGTCAGGCCGACTCGACCGACGGGCGTGTCCACGACCACCACGTCACTGCCATAAGCATAGTCATCGGACTCACGATACCGCCCACGGTTGTCCGCCACGTCCACGTCGAACAAGTGCAGCTTGTCGTAGCGTGCCACCGTCTCGCCCTGATCATTGACCAGCAGCGAGCAGGCATGCACTTTCGCCGTCGGCTGATCCGCCGGCGGCAACGGCAATGTGCCGGCCACAATCCATAACTTGAGGTCGCGGGCGGTCTGTTTCAACCAGGGCAGGATCGGACCTTCGCCCAACGCCTCGGCGCGGCCGATGTCAGCGATGTCGCGTCGGCCCATGGCGGCAAAGTTTTCCGGCAGCACGGCAAGCTTTGCGCCCCCGACGGCCGCTTGTTCGAGCAGCCGACGGGCCTGGGCCAGATTGGCCAGCACGTCGCTCTGGCTGACCATTTGAATCACCGCAAAAGACATGGTGCTTTCCTATACCGAAATCGACAGATTCCCTGTAGGAGCGAGCCTGCTCGCGATGGACTTAATGACAACGCGTTTATCCAGAATGTACGCGTTATCGTTGACGTCCTTCGCGAGCAGGCTCGCTCCTACAGTCAAATTTCTCTACGGCCATGCTACTCCATCGGCTCGCGTCAAAAAGGTTTGTCGAAGGTAATTTTCGGCTCTTTCCACGGGCCTTTGACGGTGTACTTCACGCTGGCGAAACGTGCCACGCGGTCACCGATCAGCTTGTCGATCAGGAACAGCGCCCCACCGATGGCCGGGGCACCGACAATCAGCGCGGCAATCGGCAGGTTGTTGGTAACCGGCAAGGTCACCAGCAGTTTCGCATCGATCTGATCACCCACCAGGTCCAGCGTGCCATTGAGCTCGACATTGCTCGACGGACCGGTCAGCAGAATCGGCTCACGGGTCACGTAAACGCCGTTGGTCCCGACCAGCAGGCCTTTGACCCGGTCGTAACTCAAGCCTTTGCCAAACAGATCGGAGAAGTCCAGCCGCAAGCGCCGGCCGATGGAGTTGAAGTTGAGCAGGCCAAATACCCGCAACGCCTGAGCGCCACCCTCGACTTCAACGAACTGGCCTTTATTCAGCGACGCATCAAGCGTCCCGGAGAAGCGCTTGGTGGCCAGCCAGGCCGGTGAACCGGGCCAGCGACCGTCGACATCCATATGAAACTCTTCGCTGGTGACACTGGGCGCAAAGCCCCAGCCTTTCAGCACATCCGCCAGATTTTTGCCGCTGACCCGGCCCTTGTACCAACTGGTGGAAGCACCAGGCGCGCCTTCCCAGCCACCGCTGCCCTGCAACAGAAGGCCCTTGAGGCCCAGATCCAGCGTATTGAGCGCGATGCCTTTGGCGGTCGGACGCACTTTCAGCGACCAGCCCCCTACCAGATCCTGCCCCTGGAACAGTTGATTGATGGTGATATCCAGCGCCGGAATCTTCGTCGGATCCACGGAGGCCAATGGATCCGGCGAATTTTCATCGGCCAAAACCGTTGGGTCCGGTGCCGGCAAACGCACGTATTGCAGATTGATCGCAATCGGTGCGGCTTTCGCATCGGGGATACCGGCGGTGCCCTTGACTTGTTGGCTGTCGAGTTGCAGGGCCCACGCACTCGGCTTGCGGTTCAGCTGCACCGAGGCCTGATCAAGCGTGGTACCGATGCCGCTGAGCTTGCCGACCTTGAAATCCGCGCCGCTGAGCAACTGCTTGGCGCTGCCGCCCGGATCCTGGCCGGCATACTTGTCCACCAGATCCTTCCACGGGCCGACATCCAGCTCCGACAGCACGCCGCGCACCCGCAGGCCTTTGCCGCCTGGCAATACGGCATCGCCACCACCGAGGAACAGTTCACCGCGACCGTCGGCAAAACTGCCGGCCGGCGCTGCAAACGTGAAGCTGGCCAATTCGCCGTACTTGACCCAGTAACGCCGTTCCGGCCCTTGCAGGGTCATGCGGAACGTCGTGTCGCGCCCCACATCGGCCGCCATGCCGAACGGCGCCGGCAAATCGACGGCCACGCCTTTGAGGCTGGAATTGACCATCAACTGGCTGTCTGCGCCATCCAGGTTCAGTTGCAACTGATACGGGATCAAGCCGGAGACCGGCAACGGCTGCGTGACACTCAGCCAATCAGTCAGTTTCTTGACCTCGACCTGGCCGGAAGCAGTGACACGCGTCTTGATGTCACCCGGTCTGCCATCAGCGAAAATCTGTGCGCTGACCGGTTTGTCAAAGGCACGAGCGGTGATGTTCTGCCCACTCAAACCTTTGGTGCTGTCGAAGCGGAAATCGCCCTTCAACTGAGTCAGCTCAAGGACTGGCTCGGCCAGTTTCAAGCGCGCCTTGGCGGTCTTGAAGTCGACGAGGATATTCGGCTGTTCGCCTTTGGCCAGCGGAATATCCAGATTCAGCTTGCCCTTCAGCTCTCCCTCGCCTTCCCATCCGGCGAAGGTGGCGGCGGTGCCGATCGGCGCTTCCTGGAGAATTTTCAGGCCATCGCCCAACCCGCCAGCGAAAGCGCCATCGAGCAACAGGTGAGGGTTTTGCCCGGCGGGCGCGTGGGGAATATTGACGTAAATGTCGCTGACTTGTGTGTCGAGCAACTGGCCTTTGCTGGCCAGAATCCGCACGCCACTGTCTTCGATGAACACGTCGCCAGTGACCTTGCTGACATGCGGCCAGCCCGGCTGGAACGCCAGCTCGGCATCGTGCACTTTGAAGAACAGACTGATGCTGCGCGCGGTGTCGGCGGCGTCATGGTTCAGCGAGCCTTGATACTGGAAGAAGCCCTCGTCCACCGCGCCCTTGAGAATCGCCGTACGCAACCATTCGTCCAGCGCCGGGCTGAGCACTTCGGGCAGGTACTTGGCGGTGTACTTGCCATCGCCCTCCACCAGGCCGACCCGCAGGTCCATGTAGTCTTCCTGGGTGTGATCGAAATGCAGGCGGATCAGGAAGTCGCCGGCAATCTTGCCCTCTTCGCCCAGCACCTTCAGGTACGGAGCGATCAGGGTGAAACCTTCTTTGTCGAGCTTCCAGGTCAAACGGGCGTTGGCCTGAATGTATTGCCATGGCTTGGCGAAAATCGGGTCCAGGTGCAGGGAAAAATCCTTGCTGTCCATGCGCAGTTCGCCGTGCCCCAGATCACCGCTGATGCTGCCGCTGACATTCCGCGCTGCCGGGGCGCCGTGATAGGCATCAAAGCCGACCCGGTCGAGGTTGGCGGCAAAACTGACCTTGCTGTCGTCGGTGGCGTTGGGCCGGATGTCGACCAGCACATTACGCAAACCACCCGTCACCTTGAGCCGCTCGACGGCGGTGGCGAGGCCTTCGGGCAATGGCCCCAAGGCATTCAGCAGCGGAGTCAGCGGGGTGAGGTCGAGGCGGTCGGCTTGCAGATGCCAGAGTTCTTCGGTCGCGTCGGTGGCCAGGCTCTGTTTGAGTTGCAGGTGCGATTCCCAGCGGGTTTCGCCCAGGTTCATGGACAGGGAGTCCACAGTCACCAGAAGGCCTGCTGCACTGCGCTGGAAATAGCTGTTGAGCGCCAGGTTGTTGATCTGGATCGGCTTGCGCTCGGCGTAAGCGCCCTTGAGTTGCGGCGCGTTCAAGCGGATTGCGGCGCTTTGCAGAGCACCTTTATCCCAGTTGACCCAGAGTTCGCCACCGGCCTTGATTTCGGAGAAGTTCCATTGCCGGGTCACGCGCTCGGGCAGCCATTTCGACCAGTCGCTTTGCGGCAGGCTCAGGTACGCATCCGCTGCCCCCTCCTGCCACTGACTGGCGCTAATGCGGGTGCGCACGCTCATGGCGACCGGCTGCCCGTCGGGCAGGGTCAGTCGTGCGTCGAGTCGCTGCCGGGATACGCCGGTTTTCAGATTCAGGCCAACGTAGGTCAAGGTCAGCGGCGGGTGATCCAGCGGCTGCAAGGTCACTTGGCTGTCGAGCACCGACAACTGCTGGACCATCTGCATGCGATTGAGCAGTTGTTCCGGATCCAGCGGCTGATCCTGCTGCACCGGCAAGCCTTCCAGCGCCCAATGACCGTCCTCGCCTTCCTTGAGGCTGATCTTCAGACCGTTGAGTTCCAGATGAGCGATGCGCACTTCGCGGGCCGTCAGGCTGGCCCAGAGGTCCGGCACCGCGCGCACCTGATCTAGACGCAGGGAATTGGCGCCCTCGCCGACCATCACGTCGTGAGCCAGCAGAATCGGCGCGAAGCCACTCCAGTTGCCTTCCAGCTCACCGATATGCAGCGGCATGCCCAGGGCAGCACCGGCTTTGGTTTCGACTTCGGCCCGGTACTCGGCCACCAGCGGCGCCAGCTCGCGACCGAGACTGACGTAAAGCGCCATCATCACCAAAGCCAACGCGCACAGGCCCAGACCCCAGCGGGTCAGTGCGGCCAAAATGCGTGTCAGACGGTCCATGTCAGTTGGCTCCCATGGCAAAATTACTGCAAAAAGCTGAGGCCAGCTGTTCTAGTCGGGTTGAAACACAGCGATTCAGAGCAGCACCACGTCGTATTGTTCCTGGGAATACATGGTTTCCACCTGGAACCGAATGGTGCGTCCGATAAATCCTTCCAGCTCGGCGACGTTGCCCGACTCTTCATCGAGCAAACGGTCGACGACTTTCTGGTTCGCCAATACACGATAGCCTTCCGCTTGATAGGCGCGAGCCTCACGGAGGATTTCGCGGAAAATTTCGTAGCAGACCGTTTCCGGTGTCTTGAGCTTGCCGCGCCCCTGGCAACTGTTGCACGGCTCGCACAGTACTTGTTCGAGACTTTCGCGGGTGCGCTTGCGGGTCATCTGCACCAGGCCCAACTCGGTGATGCCGATAATGTTGGTCTTGGCGTGGTCGCGCTCCAGTTGTTTCTCCAGCGTGCGCAGTACCTGACGCTGATGCTCTTCGTCTTCCATGTCGATGAAGTCGATGATGATGATCCCGCCCAGGTTGCGCAGGCGCAGCTGGCGAGCAATGGCGGTCGCGGCTTCGAGGTTGGTCTTGAAGATGGTTTCTTCAAGGTTGCGATGACCGACGAACGCCCCGGTGTTGACGTCGATGGTGCTCATGGCTTCCGCCGGGTCCACCACCAGATAACCGCCGGACTTCAGCGGGACTTTGCGTTCGAGGGCCTTCTGGATTTCGTCTTCGACGCCGTACAGGTCGAAGATCGGCCGCTCGCCCGGATAATGCTCCAGGCGATCTGCGATTTCCGGCATCAGTTCGGCCACAAACTGCGTGGTTTTCTGGAAGGTTTCCCGGGAGTCGATGCGGATCTTCTCGATCTTCGGGCTGACCAGGTCGCGCAAAGTGCGCAATGCCAGGCCAAGGTCTTCGTAGATCACGCTCGGCGCGCTGATGGTTTTGATCTGCTCGTTGATCTGATCCCAGAGCCGGCGCAGGTAGCGGATGTCCATGAGGATCTCATCGGCCCCGGCGCCTTCGGCGGCGGTACGCAGGATGAAACCACCGGCTTCCTTGATGCCTTCCGTGGCCACGCAATCGGTGACCACTTGCTTGAGGCGCTCGCGCTCGGCTTCGTCTTCGATCTTCAGGGAAATGCCGACATGCGCGGTACGCGGCATGTACACCAGATAACGCGAAGGTATTGATAGTTGAGTGGTCAGGCGTGCGCCTTTGGAACCGATCGGGTCCTTGGTGACTTGCACGACCAGGCTTTGGCCTTCATGGACCAGGGAGCTGATGCTTTCGACCGCAGGGCCTTCGCGCAGGGAAATTTCCGAGGCATGAATGAACGCAGCGCGGTCCAGACCGATGTCGACGAACGCCGCCTGCATGCCCGGCAACACCCGTACGACCTTGCCTTTATAGATGTTGCCGACGATACCGCGTTTTTGCGTGCGTTCGACGTGGACCTCTTGCAGGACACCGTTTTCAACCACCGCCACGCGCGATTCCATCGGCGTGATGTTGATCAGGATCTCTTCACTCATGGCAGGGTCTCGTTCAGGCATGTTCACGATAATGGCCGCATCTTGTCAGTACGACGCTCAGCGCGCGTTAAGGGTTTGCCAACAGGGTATGCCGAAATGGCCAAGCAGCTCAGCGGTTTCGCACAGCGGCAGTCCGACCACCGCCGAGTAGCTGCCATTGAGCCCGGCGACAAACACCGCGCCCAGTCCTTGAATGCCATAGCCACCCGCCTTGTCCCGCGGTTCGCCGCTGGCCCAGTAGGCCTTCGCCTCATTGAGATCGATGGGGCGAAAACGCACCAGGCTGCGCACAACACGAGACTCGCAACGCTCACCGTCAAGCAAGGCAATGGCGGTCAGCACTTCATGTTCTTGTCCTGCCAACATCATAAGCATGGCGCACGCGTCGGCTTCGTCCACCGGTTTGCCGAGAATTTTGCCGTTGAGCACTACGGCGGTATCAGCGCCCAGCACGCAAAAATCGGCGTCGGACATGACCGTGTCGCGCCCGGCTTCAGCCTTGCCGCGCGCAAGGCGCTCGACATAGGCCGACGGCGATTCATGATTCAAAGGGGTTTCATCGATGTCCGCGCTGATGGCGGAGAACGGCACGCCGATCTGCGTTAGCAGTTCACGCCGACGCGGCGAGCCTGAGGCGAGGAATAGCTGTTTCATCAAGACATCTCCCTTGTCGTGGTGTGGGCAAATGCCTGACCGAATCAGTTAATTTTGTAACGTCGACGCAGACCGCGCAAACCGAAGCTGATCCACGGCCAGAGCAACGCGCTGACCAGTGCCGGCAAGACCAGCGCCAGCGTTGGCTGACGATTGCCGGTCAGGGCGCTGAGCCACAGCTGAACAAGCTGCGCGAGGCCGAAGATCACCAGGATCACCAGGCTCTGTTGCCACATCGGGAACATCCGCAGCCGCTGTTGCAGCGACAGCACCAGGAACGTGATGAGCGTCAGGATCAGTGCGTTCTGGCCCAGCAGCGTGCCGTAAAGCACATCTTCGGCCAGGCCCAGGCACCACGCGGTGACCATGCCGACTTTCTGCGGCAAGGCCAATGCCCAGAACGCCAGCAACAAGGCGAGCCATAGCGGGCGAAGGATTTCCATGAATTGCGGCAGCGGCGAAACGCTGAGCAACATGCCGATGGCGAACGTCAGCCAGATCATCCAGCCATTTCGGGAGGCGGTAGCACTGACCATTATTCTCTTCCCCCAGTGGTAGCCGGTGCAGAGACAGGCGGTTTGGCAGCGGGCTTCACGACAGCGGGTTGTGTCGCCGGTGGTTTGGCGGCGGGTGCAGTCGCGGGCGGCTTGGCGGCGGCAGGGTGTGCGGCAGCGGGTTTGACCGGGGTTGTGGCAGCAGGCTTGGCCGGGGTCGCAGCAGGTGCAGTCGCTGGAACGGCGGCGGCGGCAGGTGCAATCACCGCAGCAGGTTTCGGCACGGTGGCGGGAATGATTGGCCCGCCGCCTTGCGCATCGAGGTTTTCCTGAGCCTGAGCGGCGTCGTTTGCACGCTCTTCCGGTGTACGCGTATCGCTGAACACCAACAACAGGTAACGGCTACGGTTCAAGGCAGCGGTCGGCACGGCGCGGACAATGGCAAATGGCTGGCCGGAATCGTGAATCACTTCCTTGACCGTCGCCACCGGGTAACCCGCCGGGAATCGCTGGCCGAGACCGGAGCTGACCAGCAAGTCGCCTTCCTTGATGTCCGCCGTGTCGGCCACGTGACGCAGTTCCAGACGCTCCGGGTTGCCGGTGCCGCTGGCAATCGCTCGCAGTCCGTTACGGTTCACTTGCACCGGGATGCTGTGGGTGGTGTCGGTGAGCAACAGCACACGAGAGGTGTACGGCATCAACTCGACCACCTGGCCCATCAGGCCACGGGCATCGAGCACCGGCTGACCGAGGACCACACCGTCGCGCTCACCTTTATTGATGATGATGCGATGGGTGAAGGGGTTGGGGTCCATGCCGATCAACTCGGCCACTTCGACCTTCTCGTTGACCAGCGCGGAGGAATTGAGCAACTCGCGCAGCCGAACGTTCTGCTCGGTGAGGGCGGCAAGCTTTTGCATGCGACCCTGCAGCAGCAGGTTTTCGGTCTTGAGTTTTTCGTTTTCGGCGACCAGTTCGGTACGGCTGCCAAACTGGCTGGCCACACCTTGCCATAGCCGCTGCGGCAGGTCGGTGATCCAGTAAGACTGCATCAGCACCAGCGACATCTGGCTACGCACTGGCTTGAGCAGTGTGAAGCGGGCATCGACCACCATCAGCGCGACCGATAGCACGACCAGCACCAACAAGCGCACGCCCAGTGAAGGCCCTTTGGTGAAAAGCGGTTTAATAAGCCGCTCCTCCCAGGCAAATGTTTTCTTTATTCATACGGCAGACCGGCCTGGATACAGACTGACAGAAGGTAAACGCAAACAGGCAGCACTGCAAAGTGCCGCCTGCGCGCTCAACAGCATAGTTGCATCGGGCGATCACTCGCTCGACAGCAGATCCATGGTGTGTTTATCCATCATTTCCAATGCGCGGCCACCGCCGCGAGCAACGCAGGTCAGCGGGTCTTCGGCAACGATCACCGGCAGACCGGTTTCCTGGGCCAGCAACTTGTCGAGGTCACGCAGCAAGGCGCCACCACCGGTCAGTACCAGGCCACGCTCGGCGATATCGGAAGCCAGCTCCGGAGGCGATTGCTCCAGTGCGCTTTTAACAGCCTGAACGATAGTGGCCAGGGACTCTTGCAGAGCTTCCAGCACTTCATTGGAGTTCAGGGTGAATGCGCGTGGAACGCCTTCGGCCAGGTTACGGCCGCGAACGTCGACTTCGCGAACTTCGCCGCCCGGGTAGGCAGTACCGATTTCCTGTTTGATGCGCTCGGCGGTGGATTCGCCGATCAGGCTGCCGTAGTTGCGACGCACGTAGGTGATGATCGCTTCGTCGAAGCGGTCGCCGCCAACCCGTACGGATTCGGCGTAAACCACACCGTTCAGGGAGATCAGTGCGATTTCAGTGGTACCACCACCGATATCGACCACCATCGAACCGCGTGCTTCTTCAACCGGCAGGCCGGCACCGATCGCAGCCGCCATCGGCTCTTCAATCAGGAACACTTCACGTGCGCCGGCACCAAGGGCCGATTCACGGATGGCACGACGCTCAACCTGAGTGGATTTGCACGGAACGCAGATCAGCACACGAGGGCTAGGCTGCAGGAAGCTGTTTTCGTGAACCTTGTTGATAAAGTATTGCAGCATCTTTTCGCAGACGCTGAAGTCGGCAATGACGCCATCCTTCATCGGACGAATGGCGGCAATGTTGCCCGGCGTACGGCCGAGCATGCGCTTGGCCTCGGTGCCGACAGCAACGACACTTTTCTGGTTACCGTGTGTCCGAATAGCCACAACCGATGGCTCATTCAGGACGATTCCGCGCTCGCGCACGTAAATAAGGGTGTTGGCAGTGCCCAGGTCAATGGAAAGATCGCTGGAAAACATGCCACGCAGTTTCTTGAACATGGGAAAGGGACCCTAGGCAACGCGTGGGTAAAAAAGTGCGGCAAACTCTAACAACGACAGGGATTTTGGGCAAGGCGCCAATATGTTAAATTGGCCGCTTTTCTGTGCACCAACCCCCACAATCGCGGCCTTATGACCGTAGAAATGCGGTAGTGTTCCGACAATCTAACACACGGATAGCATCCGTTCTGTTTTCCTTCCACTGGAGAATCCCATGACGCTTGAACGCTCCGACGTGGAAAAAATCGCTCATCTGGCCTGTCTGGGCCTCAATGATGCCGATCTTCCACACATCACTTCGGCCCTGAACAGCATTCTGGGACTGGTCGACGAAATGCAGGCGGTCAATACCGACGGTATCGAGCCGCTCGCCCACCCACTGGAAGCCAGCCAGCGCCTGCGTGCAGACGTCGTGACCGAGACCAATCATCGCGAGGCCTATCAGTCCATCGCACCAGCGGTCGAAAACGGCCTGTACCTGGTTCCGAAAGTCATCGACTAAAGGGAAAGAGCCTGCAATGCATCAATTGACTCTGGCCGAGATCGCCCGCGGACTCGCCGATAAAAAGTTTTCTTCCGAAGAGCTGACCAAAGTCCTGCTGGCGCGCATCGCCCAGCTCGACCCACAGCTCAACAGCTTCATCAGCCTCACCGAAGACCTGGCGCTCCAGCAGGCGAAAGCCGCTGACGCACGCCGTGCCAATGGTGAGAGCGGCGCCCTGCTCGGCGCGCCGATCGCCCATAAAGACCTGTTCTGCACCCAAGGCGTGCGCACCAGCTGCGGCTCGAAGATGCTCGACAACTTCAAGGCACCGTACGACGCCACCGTCGTCGCCAAACTGGCAGCCGCCGGCGCGGTGACCCTGGGCAAGACCAACATGGACGAATTCGCCATGGGTTCGGCCAACGAGTCGAGCTACTACGGCGCGGTGAAAAACCCGTGGAACCTGGAACACGTGCCGGGCGGTTCGTCCGGTGGTTCGGCGGCGGCCGTTGCCGCTCGCCTGTTGCCAGCCGCGACCGCCACCGACACCGGCGGCTCGATTCGCCAGCCGGCTGCGTTCACCAACCTCACCGGCCTGAAACCGACCTACGGTCGCGTTTCGCGCTGGGGCATGATCGCTTACGCATCCAGCCTCGATCAGGGCGGCCCGCTGGCGCGCACCGCCGAAGACTGCGCGATCCTGCTGCAAGGCATGGCCGGTTTCGACAGCAATGACTCCACCAGCATCGACGAGCCCGTGCCGGATTACAGCGCCAGCCTCAACGATTCGCTGAAAGGCCTGCGCATCGGTGTGCCGAAGGAATACTTCAGCGCCGGTCTCGACCCGCGTATCGCCGAGCTGATCCAGAACAGCATCAAGGAGCTGGAAAAGCTCGGTGCCGTGATCAAGGAAATCAGCCTGCCGAACATGCAGCACGCGATTCCTGCGTACTACGTGATCGCCCCGGCAGAAGCATCTTCCAACCTGTCGCGTTTCGACGGCGTGCGTTTCGGCTATCGCTGCGAAGACCCGAAAAACCTGGAAGACCTGTACAAGCGTTCCCGTGGCGAAGGTTTCGGTGCAGAAGTGCAGCGCCGGATCATGGTCGGCGCCTACGCGCTGTCGGCCGGTTACTACGACGCCTACTACCTGAAGGCGCAGAAGATTCGTCGCCTGGTGAAAAACGACTTCATGGCGGCTTTCAATGAAGTCGACATCATCCTCGGCCCAACCACGCCGAACCCGGCCTGGAAGCTTGGCGCCAAGAGCAGCGACCCGGTCGCTGCCTACCTGGAAGACGTCTACACCATCACCGCCAACCTCGCCGGCCTGCCGGGCTTGTCCATGCCCGCCGGTTTCGTCGACGGCCTGCCGGTCGGCGTGCAACTGCTCGCCCCGTATTTCCAGGAAGGTCGCCTGTTGAACGTTGCCCATCAGTATCAGTTGAACACTGACTGGCACACCCGCACCCCAACCGGCTTCTGAGGAGAAACACATGCAATGGGAAGTCGTGATCGGGCTGGAGATTCATACCCAGCTCACCACCCGGTCGAAAATCTTTTCCGGTAGCTCCACCACTTTCGGTTCCGAGCCGAACACCCAGGCCAGCCTGGTTGACCTCGGCATGCCTGGCGTCTTGCCAGTGCTGAACCAGGAAGCGGTGCGCATGGCCGTGATGTTCGGCCTCGCTATCGATGCCGAGATCGGCCAGCACAACGTGTTCGCCCGTAAAAACTATTTCTACCCGGACCTGCCCAAGGGCTACCAGATCAGCCAGATGGAATTGCCGATTGTCGGCAAAGGCCACCTGGACATCGCCCTTGAAGACGGTACGGTCAAACGCGTTGGCATCACCCGCGCGCACCTGGAAGAAGACGCCGGTAAAAGCCTGCACGAAGAGTTCAACGGTGCCACCGGCATCGACCTGAACCGCGCCGGCACGCCGCTGCTGGAAATCGTTTCCGAGCCGGACATGCGCAGCGCCAAGGAAGCCGTGGCTTACGTCAAGGCTGTCCACGCGCTGGTGCGCTACCTGGGTATCTGCGACGGCAACATGGCCGAAGGTTCGCTGCGTTGCGACTGCAACGTGTCGATCCGCCCGAAAGGCCAGGCTGAGTTCGGCACGCGTTGCGAGATCAAGAACGTCAACTCGTTCCGCTTCATCGAGAAGGCGATCAACACCGAAGTGCAGCGTCAGATCGAACTGATCGAAGACGGCGGCAAGGTGATCCAGCAGACCCGCCTGTACGACCCGAACAAGGACGAAACCCGTCCGATGCGCAGCAAAGAGGAAGCCAACGACTACCGTTACTTCCCCGATCCGGACCTGCTGCCGGTGGTCATCGAGAACTCGTTCCTCGACGACGTGCGCGCCACCCTGCCGGAATTGCCACCGCAGAAACGCGAGCGTTTCCAGGAGCAGTTCGGTCTGTCGGTCTACGACGCCAGCGTCCTGGCCACCAGCCGCGAGCAAGCCGATTACTTCGAGAAAGTCGCGAGCATTGGCGGCGATGCCAAACTGGCAGCCAACTGGGTCATGGTTGAACTGGGCAGCCTGTTGAACAAACAAGGCCTGGACATTGATCAGTCGCCGGTTTCGGCCGAGCAACTGGGCGGCATGCTGCTGCGCATCAAGGACAACACCATCTCCGGCAAGATCGCCAAAGTGGTGTTTGAAGCGATGGCCAATGGCGAAGGCAGCGCGGACGAGATCATCGACAAGCGCGGCCTGAAGCAAGTGACCGACACCGGCGCGATCTCGGCGGTGCTGGACGAAATGCTCGCGGCCAACGCCGAGCAGGTCGAACAATACCGCGCGGCAGACGAAGCCAAACGCGGCAAGATGTTCGGCTTCTTCGTCGGCCAGGCCATGAAAGCCTCCAAAGGCAAGGCCAACCCGCAACAGGTCAACGAACTGCTGAAAAGCAAGCTCGAAGGCTGATGAGCATGGAGCCAGTATTCAAACCTGGCTCTACCCCCTGTGGGAGCGGGCTTGCTCGCGAAAGCGGTAAAACAGTCAACATCGATGTTGAATGTGATACCGCTTTCGCGAGCAAGCCCGCTCCCACATTTGTATGTGGATACCTTTGAATGAAACGTCTACTGGGGGCCTGCGCCCTGTTGTCTTTACTGGCCGGTTGCGCCAGCACCGATGCCGTCGATCCTCACGGTTACGACCAGACAGGCGTGGCGTCCTACTACGGCGCCAAACACCAGGGCAAACGCACCGCCAGCGGTGAACGTTTCGACAAAAATTCCATGACCGCTGCCCACCGCCAACTACCCTTTGGTACGCGGGTGAAGGTCACCAATCTGAAAAACGACAAATCCTGCGTGGTCCGCATCAATGATCGCGGGCCGCACACTCGCGGGCGCCTGATCGACTTGTCCCATGAGGCCGCCGAGCAACTGGGCATGATCAAAAGCGGCACCGCACGGGTTCGCGTGCAAGCCCTCGACTGACTCACGGAGCCCCGACCATTTTCGGACTTGCCGACTTACCCCTGCTCAGCGTGATTGAACTGCTCAGCGGCCTGGTTCTACTGATCGCCGGTGCCGAACTGATGGTGCGCGCCGCCGTGCGCGTGGCCGCGCGACTGCACGTTCGACCGCTGATCATCGGCCTGACCATTGTCGCCCTCGGCAGCAGCGCGCCGCAGATGGCCGTCAGCCTGCAAGCCACGCTGGCGCAGAACGCCGATATCGCCGTCGGCAGCGTGATCGGCAGCAGCATCTTCAACATCCTCGTCACCCTCGGGCTCTCGGCGCTGATCATCCCGCTGCGGGTCTCGCGACAACTGGTGCGCCTGGATATTCCGTTGATGATCGGCGCCAGCCTGCTGGTGTTCGTTCTGGCATGGAATGAAGAACTGACCCGGGTCGACGGCGTCCTGCTATTGACGGCGCTGATGGTGTATCTGGGCCTGTTGCTGCGCCAGTCGCGGCATTCGGCGCGCCCACAAACGAGCCCGCATGAAGGCCCTGAAGTTCCGTGGTTCAGCAGCCTGCTGATGATCGTCGCCGGCCTGGCGATGCTGATCTACGCCGGGCATTTGCTGCTGGGCGCCGCGGTGTCGGTCGCCACGGATCTGGGGCTGTCGGAACGGATCATCGGCCTGACCATCGTCGCCGTCAGCACTTCGTTGCCGGAACTGGCGACCTCGTTGATCGCGGCATTGCGTGGCCAGCGCGACATCGCCGTAGGCAACGTGATCGGCAGCAACCTGTTCAACCTGTTGGGCGTGCTGGGCGTTACCGCACTGATCGCGCCGTCGCCGCTGTCGGTCTCGCCCAACGCGCTGGATTTCGACTTGCCGGTGATGCTCGGCGTCGCGGTGCTGTGCTTGCCGATGTTTTATTCCGGCTACCGGGTGACCCGCGCCGAAGGTCTGCTGTTTTTGGGTTTGTACCTGGCTTACGGTCTGCACGTGGTGTCGTTCACCACCGGCATGCCGCTGGCCGGCAAGCTTGAACACCTGATGCTGTTTTTCGTCCTGCCGGCGCTGTTGGCGTTTTTGCTGTTCACGTCGCTGCGCGCCTGGCGTCGCCAACACCACAAGAAGGAATTGCCATGACCGACAACAAAAAAACCGGCGTTGAAGTCCGCCGCCAAGTGATGGGCGACGCTTTCGTCGATCGCGCATTGGGCAATGCCACCGAGTTCACCCAGCCGTTGCAGGATTTCGTCAATGAACACGCCTGGGGCAGTGTGTGGAGTCGCGAAGGGTTGCCGCTGAAAACCCGCAGCCTGATCACCCTCGCCGCGCTGACCGCGTTGAAGTGCCCGCAGGAATTGAAAGGCCACGTGCGCGGCGCGCTGAACAATGGCTGCACCGTGGAGGAGATTCGCGAGGCACTGCTGCATTGCGCGGTGTATGCCGGTGTGCCGGCGGCGATCGATGCGTTTCGGGCGGCGCAGGAAGTGATCGATAGCTATCAGAAGCCGGAGTAAGCAGGTCCGCCGCTTTCGCGGGCAAGCCTCGCTCCTACACGCTCGATGACCTTCTGTAGGAGCGAGGCTCGCCCGCGATGAGGCCCTGAAGAACGCTACAAATCCCGACGCTAGATCCACCCACCCCACTGCAACAAAAAGATCCCGATATTGGTGGTCACCGCCGCCATCAACGTGGTGATCACAATGATCGCCGCCGCCAGTTCATGATTGCCGTCGGCCTGACGCGCCATGACAAAACTGGCCGCCGCAGTCGGGCTGCCGAAGTACAGGAACAGAATCCCCAACTCCGCCCCGCGAAACCCCCAGAGCCAAGCGCCCAGCGTCGCCAGCACCGGCAGGCCGATCATCTTCACCAGGCTGGAACTGAGCGCCATGTTGCCGCTTTTGCGCATCGCCGCCAGCGACAGCGTGCCGCCGATGCAGATCAACGCCAAGGGCAACGTGGTTTGCGCCAGGTACTGCCCGGACTTCTCCAGCCAGCCCGGCAAGGCAATATTGAAATACGCAAACGGCGCCGCCGCAAACACGCTGATGATCAGCGGGTTGTTCATCACGCTTTTGCAGATACTCCACGGGTCGGACTTGATCACCGGGCTGTACACCGCCAGCACAATGGTCGACAGCGTGTTGTAAAACAGGATCACCAATGCCGCGAGAATCGCCCCGAGGGAAATTCCGTAATCGCCGTACATGCTCGCTGCCAGCGCGAGGCCGATAACGCCGTTGTTGCCGCGAAACGCACCCTGGGTGTAAATCCCGCGGTCTTCACGCGGGCACTTCCAGATCGCCCAGCCCCAGGCGATGGCGAAGCTGACCAGCGTGGCAATCGAAAAATAGATCAGCAGCGACGGTTGCAGCGCCGCGTGCAAGTCGGCATGCAAGATGCCCAGAAACAGCAACGCCGGCATGGTGACGTTGAACACCAGAGCCGACGCAGTGTGGATGAAATTGTCGTTGATCCAGTTGATGCGCTTGAGCAGCACGCCCAGAAACAGCATGGCAAACACCGGCGCGGTGATGTTCAGGGTTTCGAGGAAGATAGCCAGCATGCCGGGGGTCACCTTGGGTGGGCGTCGTTAGGGGGCTAATGATAAGCCACCCGAGGCGTTGGCGTCTGGTGGAAAGCCTTCGCGGGCAAGCCTCGCTCCTACAGAAGATCACCGGACCTGTAGGAGCGAGGCTTGCCCGCGAAGAACGATGACGCGGTCTTACGTGATCGGCGCCGGGTTGAACAGGGTAATGTCGTTATGCAGCTTGTGCCGCTCCGACCACGTCTGTTTCTTCCCGCTGGCCACGTCCAGGTAGTAGTGAAACAACTCCCACCCCAGATCCTCGATCGACGCGCGTCCAGTCGCAATCCGCCCGGCATCGATGTCGATCAGGTCCGGCCAGCGCTGCGCCAGTTCGGTCCGGGTCGATACCTTCACCACCGGCGCCATCGCCAGACCATACGGCGTGCCACGCCCGGTGGTGAACACGTGCAGGTTCATCCCGGCCGCCAGTTGCAACGTCCCGCAGACAAAATCACTGGCCGGGGTCGCGCAGAAAATCAGGCCTTTGCGCTTGAAGCGCTCGCCAGGGCCCAGCACGCCATTGATCGCGCTGCTGCCGGATTTGACGATCGACCCAAGGGATTTCTCGACAATGTTCGACAACCCGCCCTTCTTGTTGCCCGGCGTGGTGTTGGCGCTGCGATCCGCTTCGCCCTTGGCCAGGTAACGGTCGTACCAGTCCATTTCCCGCACCAGTTCCTGAGCGACTTCCTCGGTTTCGGCGCGGGACGTCAGCAGGTAAATCGCGTCGCGCACTTCGGTGACTTCGGAAAACATCACCGTCGCACCGGCGCGCAGCAACAGGTCAGAGGCGTAGCCCAGCGCCGGGTTGGCGGTGATGCCGGAGAACGCATCGCTGCCACCACACTGCATGCCAAGAATCAGCTCGGACGCCGGCACGGTTTCCCGGCGACGTTGATCGAGCTTCTTCAATCGGGTCTCGGCCAGGGCCATGATCTGCTCGATCATTTCGGTGAAACCGTGACTCGAATCCTGCAAGCGATACAGCCACGGATCGCTCAAATCCACCGAGCTGTCGTTCTCGTACATCACCTGCCCGGCCTGCAATTTCTCGCAGCCCAGACTGATCACCAGCGCTTCGCCACCCAGGTTCGGGTTGCGCGCCAGGTTACGCACGGTGCGAATCGGGATGTACGCATCCGTCGCGGTGATTGCCACGCCGCAGCCGTAGCTGTGAGTCAACGCGACCACGTCATCGACGTTCGGATACTTGGGCAGCAACTCGTCCTTGATGCGCTTGACCGCATGATCCAGAACGCCGGTGACACACTGCACCGTGGTGGTAATCCCGAGAATGTTGCGCGTGCCGACGGTGCCGTCGGCGTTGCGATACCCCTCGAACGTAAAGCCTTCCAGCGGTGCCTGCGCCGCCGGCACTTCGGTGGACAGCGGCAAGCTGTCCAGCGGTGGCGCGGTGGGCATGCGCAGTTGATCTTCCTTGACCCAACTGCCGCGCGGAATTGGCTGCAACGCGTAGCCAATGGTCTGGCCGTAACGAATCACCTGGCCGCCCTCGGGAATGTCCTCGAGGGTGACCTTGTGGCTCTGCGGCACGAAGTCCACGGTGACCAGGCCATCGGGAAACTCGGTGCCCGCCGGCACGCCCTGATCGTTGACCACGATCACGACGTTGTCTCGCTCGTGCAGGCGGATGTAGCGCGGCGAGTCGGAATGTTCAATCAACTGCATGACGCCGCTCCTCAGGAATGCGCTTGTGACAATTTGTTGTTTGTTTCAGGGCCGCTGACCGGTGGCTCTTTGAGCACCACACGTTTGATCGGACCAACGATCACCAGGTAGCTGAACACTGCAACCAGTGCGTTGCAACCGACAAACACCAGCGCCCATTTGAACGAGCCAGTGGAGCTGATGATGTAGCCGATGACGATCGGCGTGGTAATCGACGCGATGTTGCCGAAGGTGTTGAACAGGCCACCGCTGAGACCGGCGATCTGTTTCGGCGAGGTGTCGGACACCACGGCCCAACCCAGCGCACCCACGCCTTTGCCGAAGAAAGCCAAGGCCATGAAGCCCACGACCATCCATTCAACATCGACATAGTTGCAAGCCACGATGCTGCTGGAAACCAGCAAGCCCGCGATGATCGGCGCCTTGCGAGCAAAGGTCAGGGAATGGCCCTTGCGCAGCAGGTAGTCGGAAATCACGCCGCCGAGCACACCACCGATGAAACCGCAGATCGCCGGCAACGAGGCGATGAAACCAGCCTTGAGGATGGTCATGCCGCGTTCTTGCACCAGGTACACCGGGAACCAGGTCAGGAAGAAGTAGGTGATGCCGTTGATGCAGTATTGGCCCAGATACACGCCGAGCATCATGCGGTTGGTCAGCAACTGGCGGATGTAGTCCCACTTCGGACCGTCGCTTTTTTTGCCTTTGCCTTTGTCCTGGTCCATATCGACCATGCCGCCGTTGTCGGCGATGTGCTTGAACTCGGCGTCGTTGATCATCGGGTGCTGGCGTGGGCTGTAGATCACCTTCAGCCAGATGCCCGAGAAGATGATGCCGATCACGCCCATCACGATGAACACGTGCTGCCAGCCGAAGCTGTAGACGATCCAGCCCATCAGCGGCGCGAACAACACGGTGGCAAAGTATTGCGCCGAGTTGAAGATCGCCGAGGCGGTGCCACGTTCAGCGGTCGGGAACCAGGCGGCCACGATGCGTGCGTTACCGGGGAAGGACGGCGCTTCGGCCAGGCCCACCAGGAAGCGCAGCATGAACAGCGCAACCACTGCCGTGGACATGCCGAACTCGCCGACATAGCCCTGGAGCACGGTGAACAATGACCAGGTGAAAATGCTCAGCGCATAGATTTTTTTCGAGCCGAAACGGTCCAGCAGCCAGCCACCGGGAATTTGCCCGGCCACGTAGGCCCAACCGAATGCGGAGAAGATGTAACCGAGGGTGACCGCGTCGATGCCGAGGTCTTTTTGCAGGCTGGAGCCCGCGATTGCGATGGTTGCCCGGTCGGCGTAGTTGATCGTGGTCACCAGAAAAAGCATGAGCAAAATCAAATAGCGGACGTGGGTCGGCTTGGTCGCTTGCATGTAGATGTACTCCCACTGATTATTTTTATGCGGGGTGGATCGTTTTGTGTCCCTTGTAGGAGCGAGCCTGCTCGCGATGGTCGTCAACGATGACGCTGGGCATCAGGCTGAACTTCACGACCTCGAGACCATCGCGAGCAGGCTCGCTCCTACAGGGGGTGCGGTATCGTTGCCAATACCGCGGTGGTTCCTGTTAAGAGCCGATGTAGCTGGTTTTCACCACGGTGTAGAACTCTTGCGCGTAGCGACCTTGCTCGCGGGAACCATAGGATGAACCTTTACGCCCACCGAATGGAACGTGGTAATCCACGCCCGCCGTCGGCAGGTTGACCATCACCATCCCGGCCTGGGAGTGGCGTTTGAAGTGGTTGGCGTACTTCAGCGACGTGGTGGCGATGCCCGCCGACAGACCGAATTCGGTGTCGTTGGCCATGGCCAGTGCAGCGTCGTAATCCGCCACGCGAACGATGTTGGCCACCGGGCCGAAGATCTCTTCGCGGCTGATGCGCATCGCAGCTTCGCTGTCGGCAAACAGCGTAGGCGCGAGGTAGTAGCCTTCGGTGTCGCAGGTCACCAGACCGCCGCCGCTGACCAGACGTGCACCTTCGGACTGGCCGATGTCGATGTACTTCATGTCCTGTTCAAGCTGAGCTTGCGAGACCACCGGACCGATGTCGGTGCCGGTTTTCAGCGCGTGGCCGACCTTGATCGACTTCATGCGCTCGGCCATCGCTTCGACGAACTTGTCGTGGATGCCGGCAGTGACGATGAAGCGGCTGGAAGCGGTGCAACGCTGGCCGGTGGAGTAGAACGCGCTCTGTACCGACAGTTCGACCGCTTGCTTGAGGTCGGCGTCGTCGAGAATGATCTGCGGGTTCTTGCCACCCATTTCCAGCTGAACCTTGGCCTGGCGCGACACGCAGCTGACGGCGATCTGACGACCGACACCGACGGAACCGGTGAAGCTGATGCCATCGACTTTCGGGCTCTGAACCATTGCATCGCCAACCACGCGACCGCTGCCCATCACCAGGTTGAACACGCCGGCCGGGAAGCCTGCGCGGGAGATGATTTCAGCCAGCGCCCAGGCGCAGCCCGGCACCAGATCCGCCGGTTTCAGCACGACGCAGTTGCCGTAGGCCAGGGCCGGAGCGATTTTCCACGCAGGAATGGCGATCGGGAAGTTCCACGGGGTGATCAGGCCAACCACGCCCAAGGCTTCGCGAGTGACTTCGACGTTGACGCCCGGACGCACCGACGGCAAATAGTCGCCGGACAGACGCAGGGTTTCACCGGCGAAGAACTTGAAGATGTTACCGGCGCGGGTCACTTCGCCGATGGCTTCAGGCAGGGTCTTGCCCTCTTCCCGAGCCAGCAAAGTGCCGAGTTCTTCGCGGCGAGCGAGGATTTCAGTACCGACTTTATCCAGCGAGTCGTGGCGGGCTTGAATGCCCGAGGTCGACCAGGCCGGGAACGCAGCGCGAGCGGCGTCGATGGCGGCGTGGACCTGGGCCAGATCAGCCTTGGCGTATTCACCGATGGTGTCGGTCAGTTCGGACGGGTTGATGTTGGCGCAGTATTCACTGCCGGCAACCCATTCACCGTTGATGTAGTTATCGAAACGCTTTGTATCAGCCACAACAATCTCCTCACGCAAAAGGCCGCTGATTGCTCAGCGGCCTTGTTTAATCGGGTGTGTTACTGCGCACCTTGCTTGTCGATCAGCGCGGCGAGCATTTCGTACTCTTCGCCGGTCAGATCGGTCAGCGGCGCACGCACAGGACCTGCGTCATAGCCGGCAATTTTCGCACCCGCCTTGACGATGCTCACCGCATAACCGGATTTGCGGTTACGGATGTCCAGGTACGGCAGGAAGAAGTCGTCGATGATCTTGCCGACGGTGGCGTGATCTTCGCGAGCGATGGCGTGGTAGAAATCCATCGCGGTTTTCGGGATGAAGTTGAACACCGCCGAGGAGTAAACCGGTACGCCCAAGGCCTTGTAGGCAGCGGCGTAGACTTCGGCGGTCGGCAAACCACCCAGGTAGCTGAAGCGATCGCCGAGGCGACGACGGATCGACACCATCAACTCGATATCGCCCAGGCCATCCTTGTAGCCGATCAGGTTCGGGCAGCGCTCAGCCAGGCGTTCCAGCAGCGGCGCGGTCAGGCGGCAGACGTTACGGTTGTAAACCACCACGCCGATCTTCACCGATTTGCACACGGCTTCAACGTGGGCGGCAACGCCGTCCTGGCTGGCTTCGGTCAGGTAGTGCGGCAGCAGCAACAGGCCTTTGGCGCCCAGACGCTCGGCTTCCTGTGCGTATTCGATGGCTTGACGGGTCGAACCGCCAACGCCGGCCAGAATCGGCACGCTGGTTTCGCAGGTGTCGACGGCAGTCTTGATGATTTCCGAATATTCGCTGGCCGCCAGGGAGAAGAACTCACCGGTGCCGCCTGCGGCGAACAAAGCCGAGGCGCCGTATGGGGCCAGCCATTCGAGACGCTTGATGTAGCCCGCGCGATTGAAGTCGCCCTGAGCATTGAAATCGGTAACCGGGAAAGACAACAGACCGGAAGAGAGGATGGACTTCAGTTCTTGTGGATTCATTATTCGAACACCCTGGGTAGCAACGTTTGTTTGTGTGTGTGAGAAAACCGTTCAGCCTGCGCCGAAGTTGTAGGTCATCGTACAACTTAAAAAACAACCGTCAACTGCATTTCATCGCCGCACCCAAAATTTATGCGTCGGAAAAGTATTTTCTTGACGTAGGAAAGATCTCCTCTATGCTCTGAACAACTGTATATGCATACAGTTATTTGAAACATACCGACGACATATCAAGGAGATAGAAATGTCAGGTCTACACACAAAAACTCAGGAAAAACCAAAACAGGTCATTGCCGGGCTGGATGATCTGTTCACCGAGAACGGCATCGCCATTACGGGCAATGACCATCTGGTCCTGCGCCTCGACGAGCACCAAACCGACACCCAACAGCCATCCGCCCCTGCATCCGGCAGCGCCTTGAAAGGCAAGCCACAGCTGAGGTTCGAGGGTGGTGAACACACCGCCATCGGCGATAACACGCTGCTGCGTTTCGTCAAGGATGCACCGGCGATAACGGCCTCGCAGGTCGAGTTGCATTTGCCTAACGGACTGGCTCTGACGTATGGGCAGGTTGTTGCACTGGGCGGTGATTTCTATGGAATCCCGGACAAACCGGTCAGCGAAGGCGCAACCGCTGCCGACCGGATCCAGCGCTTTACTGAGGCCTTCAATTCCCTGGCGGTGCTGCCGGCGTCAAATGCCGAAGCGAAGCTGATCCTCGGCGTCATGCAGAAGGAAATCGCCGCGGTTAAACAGGCGATAAAGGACGGCAAACAGCCCCACGAGGCGTATGAAGCATTGGGTGATACGTTGTCGGAAGAGTGGAACAAAATCACCGGCGGCGGCAGTTTCGTCTCGGCCCTGTATCCATTGGGCCGCTACCTGAAACTGGCCGCCAACAACGCTGACCACTTCGCCGAGTGGGCACTGCTGGCCTACATCGCCGGGCATACAGCGGCATTGCAACAAGCGGTGGTCGCCCACAACAGTGGCGATGACGCGTCGCTGGAACTGGCTTACGCGATGAACGCTTTCGCCGATCACTACCTGACTGACCTGTTTTCCGCCGGTCACCTGCGGGTGCCACGCAAACAGTTGGCAGCGGTGGTCACGCCGAGTGACCTGGGCTCGTTGATTACCCGCTTCATGCACGACGAAGACAGCAAGTTCGGCCTCAATGTGCGCAACGGTGACGGCGTTCAATGGCACGCTTATGGCGACAAGCGCTACTTCGATGCAATCGACAGCGCCAATCGCGTCCAGGTCAATCTAGCGGTCCAGGTGTCGGCGGATGAAATTTTCGCGACGTACCTCAGCGGCATCGCCCCGTCGCCCGGCAGCTTCGCGGCATTGAAAAAACTGCCTGATCTGCAGGCGGTACTGAACCCGACGGGCAATTTCTCGCCGCTGTTCAAGGTCGAGGGCAACAAGGTGTTGCGGCGCAAGGACGTCAATAACCTGAATGACACCGCCACCGTCGATGACTGGTGGGGCTGGAGCACTTACCTGCTGCTCAAGGACTACAACCCGACTGGCAACGTGGCCTGATAAGGAGATCGATGATGACTATCAAACTGAAACTGGAATTGGCTTCGGGCGATTCGCTGAAGGGTGCGCCGCTGGAGTTGTTGGCTGATGGCAAGGCCATTGCCAAAGCGGTGGTGGGTAAGCATGGGGATGTGGTGTTCGATACCAAGCCCGGTGCAGGTCGGTTGGCGGTGAGGGTGGATCGTTCGATTCTTCGTACTGGCTGACGCTGTGGTGTAACGGCCACTGACCCCATCGCCAGCAAGCCGGCTCCTACAGGTTCTTCGTCGCACACAAAATTTGCGTACGACACGGTTCCTGTAGGAGCCGGCTTGCCGGCGATAGCGGTCTGTCAGGCGACAGATCAACCCAATTGGAAACCTACCCCCGCTGCGCCTCAGCCTCTTCATGCGCATGACGCAACCGCTCGCGGCTGTTCGTCAGATGCAAGCGCATCGCCGCCCGCGCCGCATCGGAATCCTGGCGTGCGATCGCATCGTAAATCTCTTCGTGCTCACGGCTCAGGCGACTCATGTAGTGCTGTTGGTCGTCATGGGCCAGGCGCGCAGAGTTGAGGCGCGTACGCGGAATGATGCTGGTGCCCAGGTGGGTCATGATGTCGGTGAAATAGCGGTTGCCGGTCGACAGCGCGATTTGCAGATGGAACTGGAAGTCCGAGGCCACGGCATCGCTGGCGTGGGCCGCGCTTTCGTTCAAGGCGTCCAGGGCGGCGCGCATCAACGCCAACTGTTCAGGGCTGCGGCGTTGCGCAGCAAGCCCCGCGGATTCCACTTCGAGGCTGATACGCAGCTCCAGAATCGCCAGCACATCACGCAGCGTCACCACCGTCGCCGGGTCGATACGGAAGCCGCTCGGGCTCGGTGTATCGAGCACGAAGGTGCCGATGCCGTGGCGGGTTTCCACCTGCCCGGCCGCCTGCAAACGGGAAATCGCCTCGCGCACCACGGTGCGGCTGACGCCATGGGCATCCATGATCGCCGACTCGGTGGGCAATTTGTCGCCGCGCTTGAGGTGACCATCGCGGATCTGCTCGGACAGCACCGTCACCAATTCCTGTGCGAGGCTGCGGCGCTTGCGAGGGAGGCGTGGTGCGTCGATCGGGTTTTCCATGGTGAACGTCTGTCTCGAAAAATTCGGCTGAAACCGCATCATAGCTCAACGCGGTTGTACGATCACCCCGCCCTTGTAGGAGCGAGCCTGCTCGCGATGGTCGCCAACGATAACGCTGGAAGTCTGACACTCCGCGGCGCTCTCAGGTCCATCGCGAGCAGGCTCGCTCCTACAGGGGTGGTGGTGATTATGCGGTTACGGTCTGGTCCACCAGATGGCCGTTATCGATGCGCACATGCCGTGGATGGAAGCGTTTCAGGCTGCTGCGATGCCCGACGCTGACGATGCTGAGCCCCGGAATCTCATCGATCAACGCCTGATACAGCGAAGCTTCATCCTCTTCATCCATCGCCGAAGTCGCTTCGTCCATGTACAGCCATTGCGGTGCATAAAGCAGCGCACGGGCAAAGGCCAGACGTTGCTGTTCGCCCGGCGAAAGCATGCGTTGCCAGTGATTCGCTTCATCCAGGCGCGAAACCAGGTGCGGCAAACGACAGGTTTCCAGCACGTGAACGTAGCGTTCCTGCGGATAGGTCTCGCCAGGCTGTGGATAACTCAACACCTCGCGCAGCGTGCCAATCGGCAGATAAGGCTTTTGCGGCAGGAACAAATAGCGCGCCGCCGGCAGACGAATGCTGCCATGGCCTGCTGGCCACAAATGCCCCATCGCTCGCAGCAACGTGGACTTGCCACTGCCGGAACGGCCGCTGAGCATCACGCGCTCGCCCTCCTCCACGGTCATGTCGGCATTGGTCAGCAAATGCCGACCGTCCGCCAGATCGAGGCCCAGGTTGTGAATCTTCAACCCATTACCCTGATTCTGCACGTCGATGGCCGGCGCACGCTCTTCGTTGTCGGTCATGGCCTGACGGAAACTCAGCAGACGATCACAAGTGGCACGCCAGGCCGCGAGGTTCTGGTACGCACTGATAAACCAGCTGAAACTCTCCTGCACATTGCCGAACGCCGAGCTGATTTGCATCAGATCACCGAGTTCGATCTTGCCAGCGAAATAACGTGGGGCGGCGACCATGAACGGAAAGATGATGGCGGCCTGTTGGTAACCCGCAGTAAAGAACGTCAGACGCTTGGACACCTTCATGATGTCCCAGAAGTTGTGCCAGACCAGCCCGAAGCGGTGGCTCAAGCGACGATTTTCATTGGGTTCGCCGTTGTACAGGGCAATGGTCTCGGCATTTTCGCGAACCCGTACCATGGAGAAACGCAGGTCGGCTTCAAAGCGTTGTTGTTGGTTGTTCAGGCCGATCAGGCGACGACCGATCAGATGCGTCAGCCAGCTACCGATCACGGCATACACCAGCACACACCAGAACATGTAGCCGGGGATGGTGAAACCGAACACTTCGATACTGCCCGACACGCCCCACAGAATGATCGAGAACGACACCAGGCTGACAATGTTGCGCAGCAAACCGATGCCCAGCTCCAGGGTATTGGAGGTGAAGTTGTTGAGGTCTTCGGAAATCCGCTGGTCCGGGTTATCGGTGTAACCGCCCTGCTCCAGCTGGTAGTAATTCTTGTTGCCGAGCCAGCGGGCGAAATGCTTTTCCGTGAGCCAGGCACGCCAGCGAATGGTCAGCATCTGCGTCAGATAGAGCCGGTAAACGGCACCGATGATCGCCACCGCCGCAATCCCGCAGAAGTACAGAATCAGCTGCCAGAACGCGGCTTCGTCCTTCTTCTGCAGAGCGTTGTAAAAATCCTTGTACCAGGTGTTGAACCACACCGAGAGCCCCACGCTGATCAACGACAACGCGATCACCGCGATCAGTAGTGTCCAGGCCTTGACCTTCTCTTCGCTTTGCCAATAAGGCGTGATCATCGCCCAGACTTTGCGAAAAAACTGCCCGCGCACGGCATCGTTGACCGCGGAATATTCAGCGTTCTGATTCATGGAAAAGGCTCGATAAAGAAAAGAACACGCACGAACCGATCATAGATGATCGGCTCGGTTTGTCGCGAGGCGCGGCCGGCATTTGTTCAGCGCAGGTTCAGCGACGAACGGGACGCTTTTGCAGTTTGCGCTGCAGCGTACGGCGGTGCATGCCCAGGGCGCGGGCAGTGGCGGAGATGTTGCCTTCGTGTTCGGTCAACACGCGCTGGATGTGCTCCCACTGCAAACGGTCCACCGACATCGGGTTTTCCGGCACCAGGGAGTCGAGGTCAGCGTGCTCGGACAACAACGCGGCCAGCACGTCATCGGCATCCGCCGGTTTGCACAGATAGTTGCAGGCACCGCGCTTGATCGCTTCGACAGCGGTGGCAATGCTCGAGTAACCGGTGAGGATCACCACGCGCATTTCCGGGTCGAGTTCGAGCAGTTTGGGCAGCAACACCAGGCCGGAATCGCCGTCCATTTTCAGGTCCAGCGCGGCGTAATCCGGGATATCGGCCTGGGCGATGGTCAGGCCTTCTTCGGCGGAGCCGGCGGTGCTGACGCGAAAACCACGGCGAGCCATGGCGCGCGCCATCACGCGGGTGAACGTGGCGTCGTCATCTACCAGCAGCAAATGCGGCAGTTCTTCGCCTTCGACTTGGATCTCTTCACTCATGTTCGTCTCCTCGGGCGACACGGGGCAGGCGCAGCTCGGTGAGCGTACCGCCTTCCTCATGACTGTAGAGTTTCACTGAGCCGCCGGCGCGTGTCACGCTGGCCTTGCTCAAAAACAGGCCCAGGCCGAAACCTTTGCCCTTGGTGGTAAAAAACGGTTTGCCGATCTGTTCGGCAATGGCCAGCGGCACACCGGCGCCGTGGTCGCGAATGCTGATGGTCAAATTCTCGGCATTCCAGTCCAGCGTCACTTGCAGCCCTTCGGGGCATGCGTCAGCGGCGTTGTTCAACAAATTCAGCAGCGCCTGGGTCAGGTCCGGCGGCGGCGCCATGCGTGGCACGGTGCCTTGGCCCAGGCGCTGGAAGCGGTAACTGGCTTCCGGGCGCATCAAGTGCCAGCGGTTCAGCGCTTCGTCGAGCCAATCAGTGACGTCCTGCATCTCCACCGCCAAGCGGCGATTGGCCTCGGCGGCGCGTACCAGTTGCTGCAAGGTTTCTTTACAGAGTTTGACCTGATCCTGCAGCACGCTGAGGTCGTCCTGCAACATCGGATCGTGATGGTCCCGGCGCATTTCCTTGAGCAACACGCTCATGGTCGCCAGCGGCGTGCCCAGTTCATGGGCGGCACCGGCGGCCTCGGTCGCGACGGCCAGCAATTGCTGATCACGCAGGCCTTCTTCGCGACGGATGGCCCGTAGCTCTTCCTGCCGCCGCAGCTCTTCGGCCATGCGCGCGGCGAAGAAGGTGATGACCGCCGCGGCGAGGGCGAAGCTCAGCCACATCCCGTAGACCTGCAGGTTTTCCCGGGCAATCGGGAAGGTTTGCAGCGGATAGAAACCCGCCAGCAACAAGGTGTACATCGCCAGGGCGATGCCCGACAGAATCACCGAGTAACGCCATGGCAACGTCACGGCGGCGATGGTCAGCGGCACCAGGTAATAAGAGACGAAGGGGTTGGTCGAGCCGCCGGAGAAATACAGCAAGGCGCTGTGGATAAACAGGTCGCAGGCCAGTTGTACGGCGTATTCAAGCTCAGTAACCGGCCAGGAGGTGCGCAGCCGAATCGCCGTGAACGCGCACAGCAACATGGAGCAACCGAGGGTCGCGGCCAGTTGAAACCAAGGCAGCGGCAGCAAGTCGAGCCAGTAGGCCAGGCCCACGGAACCGGCCTGAGCGGCCAACACCAATGTGCGGATGAACGTCAGCCGCCAGAGATTCTGACGAGTTGCGGAAGTGATTTGAACGGGGGCGAGCATGAGCTCTCCTGATGAGCGCTCCAGGCAGATCGCACGGAGTATAACCAAGCACGGGGGCTGACAGGCAAAAGTGCGGCAAACGGCCACATGGCAGGAATGATGGCGACGATCCCCTGTAGGAGCTGGCTTGCCAGCGATGAACGTTAACGATAACGCGGTCATTCAGCATTGACGTGGCGCTTTTGAGCCCATCGCTGGCAAGCCAGCTCCTACAGAATGCCGCTTGCCGCCACACATCTGTATAGAAGTTGTAACTGTGCGAACCGGATCATTAAAGCTAGAGTCTGATGGTTTCACGCAGGCTCGGACCTAACCCCTGCGCATCGTCCAAGGAGTTTTCATGCACACTTTCCGCCGCAGCGCCGCCCTTCTCGCCCTCAGCGTTGGCACCCTCGCCAGCCTCCCGGCCATGGCCGCCGACGAACTGCATTACAACCAGATTTCCCTGCGCGCCGAAGTCAGTCAGGAAGTCGCACGCGACCTGATGATCGTGACCCTCTACACCGAAGAACAAAACACCGACCCGGCCAAACTCGCGGCCGACGTCAGCACCACCATGAACAAGGCGCTGGCCCAGGCCAAGCAAGTCAAAGACATCACCTTGCGCCAGGGCAGCCGCAACAGCTACCCGATCTACGACACCAAGGGCCAGAAAATCACTGGCTGGCGCGAGCGCGCCGAACTGCGCCTGGAAAGCTCCGACTTCGCCGCCCTGTCGAAACTGACCGGCGAACTGCTCACCGACCTGAAAATGGGCGGCATGGACTTCGCCATCGCCACACCAACCCGCAAGGCCAGCGAAGACGCACTGCTCAAAGACGCCGTGACCGCCTTCAAGGCCCGTGCACAACTGGCCACCGACGCGCTGGGCGGCAAGGGTTACAAAATCGTCAACCTGAACCTGAACAGCAACGGTTATCCACAACCGTACATGCGTGGGCCGATGATGATGAAAGCGGCCAGCATGGATGCCGCACCGGTGACGCCGGAAGTTGAAGCCGGCACCAGCCAGGTCAGCATGACGGCGGATGGGTCGATTGAAGTATTGATGCCTTGATTCGATAGTCCGTACAAAAAACGGCGATCACCAAAGTGATCGCCGTTTTTTTATGCCCCCGGAAAATCGACGCATCCCGATCCTGTAGGAGCCGGCTTGCTGGCGAAAAATTCCGGATTTTGCGGCGCTGCTACGCACGCCATCGTCGGAACGCCGCCCGCAGCAAGCCGGCTCCTACAAAAGTTCGGGTACATCCGCGAAATCGGGTCGGCTGACAGGCCGCCATCGCCAGCAAGCCGGCTCCTACAAAGGCGTGGTACATCCGCGAAATCGGGTTGGCTGACAGGCCGCCATCGCCGGCAAGCCGGCTCCTACAATGGATCGGCGAACACCCGCTTTTCACCACTCATCAGGCCGAGCGTTAGCTCGCCTGCAGCTTTTGATTTTGATCTGCCCGCCCCTTCGGGAGGCCGAGTGGAGGTTCTGCGCAGT
>NZ_AKJI01000033.1:0-37161 GCF_000282415.1 Pseudomonas sp. GM60 | reverse complement strand
AAGCCGGCTCCTACAGGTCAGTGGTGTTCACAGGTTCGTGCTACACACAAAAAACTGTAGGAGCCGGCTTGCTGGCGATGGCGTCTTCGAATCCTCAGTAATCATCCCCGCGATCGGTGATGTCCTTCTCGATCATCGGCGCGCTCGGGTCATGCCCCGCCGGAAACTTGCCTTTCAGATTCCAGGCAAACGCAATGATCTCGGCGATCGTGCGATACAACTCCTCCGGAATACTGTCCCCAAGCTCCATCCTTGCCAGCAATTTCACCAGCTCGGCGTTTTCGTAGATCGGTACTTCATAATCGCGGGCAATCTTGAGGATTTCTTCCGCCAGTTCTTCGTCGCCCTTGGCCGTGAGGGTAGGGGCGTGGGTACCGTCGTACTTGAGGGCGATGGCCTGGCGTGGAGTATCGGGATTTCTCATGCGGTTTCGTCGACCCAGCGTTGTTCCAGACGGGTTTGAGGACCTTGCGGCGGTGTGCCAAGGTGGCAATCGAGATCGCCGACATTCAGGCCAGATGCCAGCAAGCGTTCGCGCAGCCCGACAAGATTGCTCTCGATCAGACTCGCGGTGTACGGCCGCTCGGCCCATAGCTGGCTGGACAGACTGCCGTTGATCAACTGCGCCTGAATCTGCAGCGGCCCCAACGGCTCCATGTCGAACGCCAACTCGACGCGCCACAGTTGTTGCTTGGGCTCGCGTTCGTCACGGCGTTCATTGGCTTGTTCTTTCTCCGGTGCTTCCTCGCGCTGGAACTTGACCTGCAACGGCACGATGTCCTGCATGTTGCGCATCGGGATTTCCAGCTGCCAGGTGCTCATCAGCCGGCCGTCGTTCGTGACGCCGGTTTGCTCCAGGCTCGACAGTTGATGGCTTTGTAGGCGTGAAACCGCCGCTGCCGCCAGACGCAGCAAGTGCTCCAGATCACCTTCGCCGTCCGCGCTCTGCAGAAAGCGTTCCGGCAGAGGAAAACTGGTTGGCTGCGGTTTGGCGCTGACCTGGCCGAGCATGCCGAGGGCGCTGCGCACGAAGCTCGGCATAGCCTGGGCCAGCGTGTTGGCAGCGATGATCGCATTGAGATTGGTGTTGGCCGGCAACCCCGGTGTCAGTTGCGCGATCAACTTCAGCAAATCACCTTTCATGTCCGGTGCCAGCGTCGGATTCGTCCCGGCGAGCAGTTTCGCCTCGAGGAACAGCCCGCTATTGGCCAGCGCCTGGGCCAGGCCTTTTGGCGTGCTGAGTTGCTGCACGTCCGGCAGGCCGGCGAGCAACTTGTCCACGGCAACACGCAGGTCGCTGGACGTCTGATTCGAGGCTGGCAGGTTTTGCAGCAGTTTCAGTAATCCGTCCAGCGAGCCCTGGCGACTCTGTTGGCTGACCAGTTGTTGGGTGACTGCCAGTTGTTCCTGGCGGCTGCTCAACGGGACGAATTTCAGGGTCTGGGTGTCTTGCACCAGCGCGCTCAGCAAGGTGCCGATACGCAGCGGCGTCGGGCTGTCGATGTTCAGGGTGCTGCCGCTCAGCGCCGTGTTGAGCAGGCTCACCATCGAACGAAACACCGTCGGCTGGCCCGGCACTTGTGGCAGCACCTGGGAGGTCAGCACTTTGCCTTGCAGCAGGGTGCCCACCGGCAGTTGTGTGGTGTCGATGCGGGTGAGGGTGGCGACGCTGGAGGCAATGGCTTGTTGCACCGTCACGGCGAGGTTGCCGGCCGATGGCTGGGTAATTGCCAGGTTCGTGCCCTGTGGCAGCGGTTGGCTGCTGGTGGCCTGAACCGTGGTCTGGCGGCCGTTTTCAAGGGTGACCTTGAGCAGCAGTTGAAAGGACTGATCCGCCTGCTTCAGCGACAGCACTTCGGCTTTGGCGGTCTGCCCGGCGGTAATCAGGCCCTCCATCGGCGTCAGCAGCTTGAGCAGTTCGCCACTCACCACCTGCGGTCGCGACGTCGCGGGCGTGGTCGGTGGTAGCGGGAGGATGTTCATTTCGCCTGTCATACGCGGTCACAACCTGAGGAAATTGCCCTCTTTAGAGTGGGGCATGGCATGTATAATGCCGCCCGTCTTTCACAGAGTGGCGAAAACATTGCATTTGTTTGACGCAGCTCTCTAGAACAGGCCGCCAATGCATCTATGCTGCATCTCTTTAGCGGCCGTTCCTCCGCCGACTTGAACCGTAAAGGCCCGTGATCTCTTGACCAGTCCTGTCCTGCAAACCGTTGCCCTTGCTTGTGAGCGAGACCTTCGACTGCTCTTCGAAAATCTCGAATTGAGACTGGCCAGTGGCGAAATGTTGCAAATCAGCGGCCCCAACGGCAGTGGCAAAACCAGCCTTTTGCGTTTGCTTTCGGGGCTGATGCAACCGACCGCCGGTCAAGTGCTGCTCAATGGCCAGCCGCTGAACGAACAACGCAGCGAACTGGCGCGCAATCTGCTGTGGATCGGTCATGCCGCTGGCATCAAGGATTTGCTGACCCCCGAAGAAAACCTCAGCTGGCTCTGCGCGCTGCATCAACCGGCCTCCCATGAAGCCATTTGGGCAGCGCTTGCTGCTGTCGGACTGCGCGGTTTCGAAGATGTTCCGTGCCACACCCTGTCCGCCGGTCAGCAGCGCCGCGTGGCTCTGGCGCGGTTGTATCTGGACAGCCCGCCGCTGTGGATCCTCGACGAGCCGTTCACTGCGCTCGACAAGCAAGGCGTGGCGCAACTCGAAGAACACCTGGCCGCGCACTGTGAGCGCGGCGGCATGGTGGTACTGACCACGCACCACACGCTGAGTCGAATGCCGACCGGCTATCGCGACATTGATCTGGGGAATTGGGCCGTATGAGTGTTTTCGGCCTGTTGGTCGCCCGTGAGGCTCGCTTGTTGTTCCGTCGTCCGGCGGAGTTGGCCAATCCGTTGGTGTTCTTCGCGATCGTGGTTTCGCTGTTCCCGTTGGCGGTCGGACCCGAGTCTCAATTGTTGCAAACCTTGTCTCCGGGACTGGTCTGGGTGGCAGCCCTTTTATCGGTTTTGCTCTCGCTGGACGGGCTTTTCCGCAGTGATTTCGAAGATGGTTCCCTTGAGCAGTGGGTCCTTTCGCCGCACCCCCTGCCTCTTCTGGTTTTGGCCAAGGTACTGGCACACTGGGCCTTCTCTGGTCTGGCACTGGTTTTGCTCGCTCCACTGCTGGCGTTGATGCTCGGTTTGCCCACCGCCTGTCTGCCCGTGTTGCTGCTTTCCCTGTTGCTGGGTACACCGGTGCTGAGCCTGCTCGGTGCGGTGGGCGCGGCCCTGACGGTAGGCTTGAAGCGGGGCGGCTTGTTGCTGGCCCTGCTGATTCTGCCGTTGTACATCCCGGTGTTGATTCTCGGCAGTGGCGCCTTGCAGGCGGCATTGCAGGGCATGCCGGCGATCGGTTATCTCCTGTGGCTTGGTAGCCTGACCGCCCTGGCGATAACCCTGACACCTTTTGCAATAGCTGCTGGCCTGAAGATCAGCGTCGGCGAATAATGAGGTCTGGTTAAATTTTAACCAGTAAAGACCCTAGGCTGCTTGTGATAACGAGCAGCAACCGTGATGGAAACAGTAATGAACTGGACCTGGTTTCATAAGCTCGGCTCACCCAAATGGTTTTATGGCATCAGCGGCAAACTGCTGCCGTGGCTGAGCATCGGAGCGTTGCTGCTGATCAGCATTGGTGTCGTTTGGGGCCTGGCCTTCGCGCCGCCGGACTACCAGCAAGGCAACAGCTTTCGCATCATCTATATCCACGTTCCCGCCGCCATGCTGGCGCAGTCCGTCTACGTGATGCTGGCGGTGTGCGGCATCGTCGGGCTGGTGTGGAAAATGAAACTGGCCGACGTCGCCCTGCAATGCGCGGCGCCCATCGGCGCCTGGATGACCGCCGTGGCGCTGGTCACCGGCGCGATCTGGGGCAAACCGACCTGGGGTTCGTGGTGGGTCTGGGATGCACGACTTACGTCCATGTTGATTCTGCTGTTTCTGTACTTCGGTCTCATTGCGCTGGGCAACGCCATCAGCAATCGTGACAGCGCGGCCAAGGCCTGCGCGGTGCTGGCGATTGTCGGCGTGATCAACATCCCGATCATCAAATACTCGGTGGAGTGGTGGAACACCCTGCACCAGGGCGCGACCTTCACCCTCACCGAAAAACCGGCGATGCCGGTCGAAATGTGGCTGCCATTGCTGCTGACGGTGCTGGGTTTCTACTGTTTCTTCGGCGCGGTTTTGCTGCTGCGCATGCGCCTTGAAGTGCTCAAGCGCGAGGCCCGCGCCAGTTGGGTTAAAGCCGAAGTGCAGAACAGCCTGGAGGCCGCTAGATGACTTTTGCTTCATTCGGCGACTTCCTCGCCATGGGCCATCACGGCCTGTATGTCTGGTCAGCCTACGGCATCAGCCTGGCAGTGCTGGCCCTCAACGTGGCGGCGCCGATCCTGGCCCGCAAGCGGTATCTGCAACAAGAGGCGCGTCGTCTGCGCCGGGAGAACGGCAAGTGAATCCGCTGCGCAAAAAGCGTCTTATCATCATTCTCGCGATCCTGGTCGGTGTCGGCGCTGCCGTCGGTCTGGCCCTGAGCGCCCTGCAGCAGAACATCAATCTGTTTTACACCCCGACGCAAATCGCCAACGGCGAAGCGCCGCAAGACACGCGTATCCGTGCGGGCGGCATGGTCGAGAAGGGGTCGCTGCAACGTTCCGGTGATTCGCTGGATGTGAAATTCATCGTCACCGACTTCAACAAGTCCGTGACCATCAGTTACCGCGGCATCCTCCCGGACCTGTTCCGCGAAGGGCAGGGCATCGTTGCGCTGGGCAAACTGAACGCCGATGGCGTGGTGGTGGCTGACGAAGTGCTGGCCAAGCACGATGAGAAGTACATGCCGCCGGAAGTGACCAAGGCTTTGAAAGACAGTGGTCAATCTGCTCCAACGCCCGCGAAGGAGGGTTGATCGATGACGTCTGGAATCTTTATTCCTGAACTCGGCCATCTGGCCATGATTCTGGCGCTGTGTTTCGCGCTGGTTCAGGCCGTGGTGCCGTTGCTCGGCGCCTGGCGCGGTGATCGTTTGTGGATGAGCCTGGCCCAGCCGGCCGCCTGGGGGCAGTTCGCGTTTCTGCTGTTCGCTTTCGGTTGCCTGACCTACGCGTTCATGGCCGACGACTTCTCCGTCGCCTACGTCGCCAGCAACTCCAACAGCGCCTTGCCGTGGTACTACAAGTTCAGTGCAGTGTGGGGCGCGCACGAAGGTTCGTTGCTGTTGTGGGCATTGATCCTCGGCGGCTGGACCTTCGCCGTGTCGGTGTTCTCCCGGCAGTTGCCGCAAGTGATGCTGGCGCGGGTGCTGGCGGTGATGGGCATGATCAGCACCGGTTTCCTGATGTTCCTGATCCTTACCTCCAACCCGTTCGCACGGATCCTGCCGCAGATTCCGGCGGACGGTCGTGACCTCAACCCGCTGCTGCAAGACATCGGCCTGATCGTTCACCCGCCGATGCTGTACATGGGCTACGTCGGTTTCTCCGTGGCCTTCGCGTTCGCCATCGCGGCATTGCTTGGCGGTCGACTTGATGCAGCGTGGGCGCGTTGGTCGCGTCCATGGACCATCGTCGCCTGGGCCTTCCTCGGCATCGGCATCACCCTCGGTTCGTGGTGGGCTTACTACGAACTCGGCTGGGGCGGCTGGTGGTTCTGGGACCCGGTGGAAAACGCCTCCTTCATGCCTTGGCTGGTGGGCACTGCGTTGATCCACTCGTTGGCGGTCACGGAAAAACGTGGCGTGTTCAAGAGCTGGACCGTGTTGCTGGCCATCGCTGCGTTCTCGTTGAGCTTGCTGGGTACGTTCCTGGTGCGTTCCGGCGTGCTGACCTCGGTTCACGCCTTTGCCTCCGATCCCGAGCGCGGCGTGTTCATCCTGATTTTCCTGCTGTTCGTGGTCGGCGGCTCGCTGACGCTGTTTGCCCTGCGTGCGCCTGTGGTGAAGAGCCATGTCGGCTTCAACCTCTGGTCTCGCGAAACCTTGCTGCTGGGCAACAATCTGGTGCTGGTGGTAGCGGCGTCGATGATCTTGCTGGGAACCTTGTACCCGCTGATTCTCGATGCAATGACCGGCGCCAAGCTGTCGGTCGGCCCGCCGTACTTCAACGCGCTGTTCATTCCGTTGATGGCGTTGCTGATGGTGGTGATGGCGGTTGGCATGCTGGTGCGCTGGAAAGATACCCCGGTCAAATGGCTGATGAGCATGCTGACCCCGGTGTTGCTCGGCAGCGCCGCGCTGGCCGTGGTGGCTGGTGTCGCTTATGGCGATTTCAACTGGGCCGTGATCGCGACGTTCATGCTGGCCGCCTGGGTGTTGCTGGCCGGTATCCGCGACATTTTCGACAAGACCCGCCACAAAGGCCTGATCAAAGGCCTGCCGACCCTGACTCGCAGCTATTGGGGCATGCAGCTTGCGCATTTGGGTATCGCCGTGTGCGCGCTCGGTGTCGTGCTGTCGAGCCAGAACAGCGCCGAACGTGACCTGCGCCTGGCCCCGGGCGAGTCCATGGACCTGGGCGGTTACCAGTTCGTGTTCGAAGGCGCCAAGCACTTTGAAGGCCCGAACTTCACCTCCGACAAAGGCACCGTGCGGGTGATCCGCGACGGCAAGGAAATCAGTGTGTTGCACCCGGAAAAACGCCTGTACACCGTGCAGAACTCGGTGATGACCGAAGCCGGGATCGACGCCGGGTTCACCCGCGACCTCTATGTCGCACTCGGCGAGCCGTTGGGTGAAGGCGCCTGGGCCGTGCGCGTGCACGTCAAACCGTTCGTGCGCTGGATCTGGTTCGGCGGTCTGCTGACCGGTTTGGGCGGGCTGCTGGCGGCGCTGGATCGTCGTTATCGGGTCAAGGTGAAAAGCCGCGTGCGTGAAGCATTGGGCATGACGGGAGCGACTGCATGAGACGTTGGTTGATGCTGTTGCCGCTGGCGATTTTTCTGGTGGTGGCTGTTTTCCTTTATCGCGGGCTCTATCTGGACCCGGCCGAGCTGCCTTCGGCAATGATCGGCAAGCCGTTCCCGGAGTTTTCCCTGCCCGCGGTGCAGGGCGACAAGAGCCTGACCAAGGCAGATATTCTCGGTAAACCGGCGCTGGTCAACGTGTGGGGCACCTGGTGCATTTCCTGCCGGGTCGAGCACCCGGTGTTGAACAAACTGGCCGAGAAGGGCGTGGTGATCTACGGCATCAACTACAAGGACATCAATGCGGATGCCTTGAAGTGGCTGGTGGAGTTCCACAACCCGTATCAACTGGACATCCGTGACGACGAAGGCACGCTGGGCCTGAACCTCGGCGTATACGGCGCTCCGGAAACCTTCTTCATCGACGCCAAGGGCATCATCCGCGACAAATTCGTCGGCGTGATCGACGAGCAGGTCTGGCGCGAAAAACTGGCGGCCAAGTATCAGGCGCTGGTGGATGAGGCCAAGCCATGAAGCGCTGGATAGCTGCCGCCGTTTTGGGCTTGAGCATGGCCGGCGTGGCGCACGCGGCCATCGACACCTATGAGTTCGCCAAAGAAGGTGATCGCGAGCGTTTTCGCGAGCTGACCAAAGAGCTGCGTTGCCCCAAGTGCCAGAATCAGGACATCGCCGATTCCAACGCACCGATCGCCGCCGACCTGCGCAAAGAGATTTTCCGCATGCTGGGCGAGGGCAAGGACAATCAGCAGATCATCGATTTCATGGTCGATCGCTACGGTGATTTCGTCCGCTACAAACCCGCACTCAACGCCAAGACTGCCTTGCTCTGGTTCGGCCCCGCCGGCCTGCTGCTGGGCGGTTTTGTGATCATCGCCGTGATCGTCCGCCGCCGTCGCGTCCAACGCGCTGATGCCAAGGATGAGCTTTCTGCCGAGGAGCGCGAGCGCCTCGATCAACTGTTGGATAAAACCAAGAATGATTGATTTCTGGCTCGCTGCAGGTCTGCTGCTTCTGGTTGCCCTGAGTTTTCTGTTGATCCCCGTTTTGCGTGGCCGCCGCGCCCAGCTGGAAGAGGATCGTACTGCCCTGAACGTCGCGCTGTATCAAGAGCGCGTGGCTGAGTTGCAAACCGAGCAGGAAGAGGGCGTGCTCAACGCTGCGCAACTGGAAACCGGTCGCGCCGAAGCTGCTCGTGAGTTGCTCGCCGACACCGAAGGCGCCGATGCACCGCGCGCGGCACGTCTGGGCAAACCGTTGCCATTGCTGGCGGCGATTCTGGTGCCGGTGTTGGGGCTTGGGCTCTACCTGCATTTCGGCGCCAGCGACAAGGTCGAACTGACCCGCGAATTCTCCCAGGCACCGCAGTCGATGGAAGAGATGACCCGCCGTCTGGAACGCGCCGTCGCCGCTCAACCGGATTCGGCCGAAGGCCTGTACTTCCTGGGTCGCACATACATGGCGCAGGATCGTCCCGCCGACGCGGCGAAGATCTTCGAGCGCACGGTGAACCTGGCCGGTCGTCAGCCGGAACTGCTCGGCCAATGGGCGCAAGCCCAGTACTTCGCCGATGGCAAGAAGTGGTCGGACAAGGTTCAGGCCCTGACCGACGAAGCGCTGAAAGCCGATCCGAAGGAAGTCACCAGCCTTGGCCTGCTCGGTATCGCTGCGTTTGAAAGCGCGCATTATCAGGACGCCATCGATTACTGGAATCGCCTGTTGGTGCAACTGCCACCGGAAGACGGCTCCCGCGCCGCGCTGCAAGGCGGTATTGCCCGGGCTACCGAGAAACTCGAAGCCAGCGGCGGCAAGGTTGCCCAGGTACCTGCGGCCAAGGTTGCGGCGCTGCTCAAGGTCAGCGTCGATCTGGCGCCAGAGCTCAAGGCCAAGGTTCAGCCGGGTGACAGCGTGTTCATTTTCGCCCGCGCCACCTCGGGGCCTCCCGCACCATTGGCCGCCAAACGCCTGACCGTGGCTGACTTGCCGGCGACCGTCGAACTGGGCGATGCCGATGCAATGATGCCGCAGTTGAAACTGTCGAACTTTCCTGAAGTCCAACTGGTTGCGCGCATCTCACGTGCAGGCCAGCCGACTGCAGGCGAATGGATCGGTCGCAGCCAGCCTCTGGCCAGCAGCACCACCGCGGCGCAAAAACTGATCATCGACAGCCCAGACAAATAACAGGAACCACCGCCATGACCGCCATTGCTCGTATTACCCTGCTCAGTCTGGTTTTGGGGTTAAGCGCGTGTGCGGTCCAGCGCCCAGAGCCTACGTCGCTGCCACCGATCCCGCCGTCGCAGCCCCGCCCGACGCCGTCAACGACACCGACGCCAGGCAAGCCAAGTATTCCGGCCAAGCCCGCCAAACCGCTGCCACGCACCTCGGCCAGCTTCGCACCGCCACCGGGCGGTAACAGCCATTGGGATCAGAAACTCGGTGTATATGTGCTTGATGACCAGACCAACACCTTCTACCGCCAGCGCACGTACTACCGCTGGAACAACGGCTGGAGCCGCTCGATCAGCCCGAACGGGCCATGGGAAGACACGGACATCCATGGCGTACCTGGTGGGTTGGGACGGCAATTCGGGCAGTAAATGGAAACGGCGATCTACGGATCGCCGTTTTGTTGTCTGGAGTCTGTGAAGGACGTTCAGAGAATGGCGCGGTACTCGGTCAATGCCTTGCTCGATTGAACCAGGCCCTGACGCAGCAGAAGTTCAAGGTAACTATCGACATCCATCGGCGGCAGCTTCAGTTGCTTGCGCTGCCGTTGTGCCGCCTCGATCACTGCCGCCGGATCGAGATCAAAAAGGTTATCGACGAACTCGTCAGGGTGTTGAGCCTCAATACCGAAGGGGCTCAGGGCGGTGCAGGGGAAATCTTTCTGGTTGAAGGTGACGATGACGCTGGCATTACAGTGAATGGCAACAGCCAGGACATGTCGATCATCGACGTCGGGTAGCGTCAATCCTTCAATAAGCTCTTCGTAACCGGACACGCAAGCGTCGGGTAATGCTTGATCCATCAGTTCGGACGTGCGGTTCAGTTGTCCTGTGGTCAGATCCGGACGGTTTTTGAGCAAATTGCGTTTTCATTCGTTGTGTATCTCCATTGTCCATTTCGCTCTAAAACGTCCGGAGAGTGCAAGCCACATCAAAAAATCTCTCAGGGGCGCGGGGTACAACACACATGCGTCATATACAGCGGTAAAAGAGGAGTGCCTCACTCGTATCCTGTCCTTAACGCTTGTGCCTGCTCGGCGAGCAGCATCATTGCTTGCTCGCTGGCGGTATCGCGCCGGTTTTTATAGTCCATCAAATCGGCAAAGCGCACACGTCGGTGCTTGCCGGTTTTGTGGTAGGACAAGTCGCCGGATTCGAGCAGTTTGATCAGGTGCGGGCGTGAGACGTTAAGCAGATCAGCCGCTTCCTGCGTCGTCAGCTCAGCGTGAACCGGGACTACTTTGACAGCATTGCCCGCAGCGAGCGCTTCCAGGATATCGACTAGCAAACGAAGAGCCGAGGTGGGTAATTCGACGCTGTGAGCCTCATTCTGTTCGTCGAAAATCTGGATGCGCTGTGTTTCGAATTGAGTGGCAAGGTAGGCCGCCAATGCGCGCTGACCTTCAATAGCAGCCTGTACTTCGCGCTCCAGTGGGAGGTTTATCGTCGGATGGAGGGTGGGTGACATGATGGTTCCAGTCTTCTGAACAAGCGAAGCTGGCAGGCTATTCGAAATAATCGAAAATCGCAATAAACGAAACGGATACTATCAAACCCTTTTTACCAACAACCCCTGCACATACTCCACAAACGCCCGAGCCTTGGCGCTGGCCATCCGCCCCGTTGGAAACACCGCCCACAGTTCCTGAATCGGCAGCTTCCACTCCGTCATCACCTCCCTGACCACTCCGCTGGCCAGCTCTGGCGCAAACATCCACGCCGACGCCATGGTCAGCCCTTGATGGGCCAGCACCGCTTCACGCAGACCTTCCGCGGCGCTGACGCGAATCCTGCCGCTGACCGTGACGGTTTGTTCTTCATCCGCCTTTTTGAACGGCCAGTGAGCGCCGCCGGCCAGCGTGTAAATCACCGCCTGATGCTGGCTCAGATCGGCAGGGCAGGCGGGTTCGCCGTGTTGTTCGAAGTACGCCGGCGTACCCAGTAACACACGCCGGCATTCGGCGATCTTGCGCGCGGTGAGGTTCGAATCGCTCAAGGTGCCCATGCGCAGAGCGACGTCGACCCCTTCCTCCACCAGATTGACGTTGCGATCATCCAGCATCAGGTCGATGGTCAATTCAGGGTTTTGCTCGAGAAACGGCCCGAGGTGCGGGACGATGTGCATTCGACCGAAGGTCACGGCAGCGCAGATGCGCAGGTTGCCTGTCAGCCCGTTGGCGGCACCGCGAGCCTCATTGTCAGCTTCATCGGCTTCTTCGATGGCACGCTTGGCGCGTTCGAAAAACGCCAGCCCGGCTTCGGTTGGCGTCAGCCCTCGGGTCGAGCGCAACAGCAGCCGGACCGCGAGCCTCGCTTCCAGCTGTGCGATGGTTTTCGACACGGCGGGCTGGCCGATATTCAGCCGTCGTGCGGCAGCGGAAAACGAACCGGTTTCCACTACGTAGACGAAGGTTTCCATTGCGGCCAAACGGTCCATCTTTAGTCCTTGTGAAGATCATAATTGTAGGAGTGAGCCTGCTCGCGATAGCGGTGTATCAGTCACCATCAATGTGAATGACCCACCGCTATCGTCGGAACGCCGCCCGGAGCCGGCTCACTCCTACAAGGGATGGTGTTGTGGGTCAGAACGCCGCTTTGCCTATTGAAGAACCACCGTCTACAAACAGCGTCTGGCCGGTGATGAAACCACTCTGTTCGGACAGCAAAAATGCAATCGCCGCGGCAATTTCTTGCGGCTGTCCCAGACGCCCCATCGGCACACCGGCCAGATAACGCGCCTCGCCCTCGCTTCCCGGCGGGTTGTTGGCGCGAAACAGTTCCGTTTCCGTCGGTCCCGGTGCCACGGCGTTCACCGTCACGCCGGTTTGCGCCAGTTCCAGCGCCCAGGAGCGCGTGAAGCTGATCAACGCTGCTTTTGCCGCTGCGTACGCCGTGCGCTGGGTAATCCCGAGCACCGTCAGGCTGGAAATGTTCACCACCCGACCCCAACCCTTGGCGCGCATGTTCGGCAGCAGCGCCTGGGTGGCCTGCAACGCTGAATGCAGGTTGACCCGCATTACGTCATCGAACGTATCGAGGTCGATTTCTCCCAACACTTGCGGGCGTACCAGGCCGACGTTGTTGACCAGCCCATCGAACTCGTAAGTCCCGGCAAGGTCCGCCAGCACTTCCTGGGTGAGTGCCCTGTCGCTCAAATCCAGCGGAAACAGGATGCCGGGAAAACTCAGGTCAGGCGTGCGGGCAATGCCGACCACCCGGTGTCCGGCGCGGTCCAGGTGTTCGGCCACCGCGCGGCCAATGCCTTTGCTGGCGCCGGTGATGAGAAAAGTACGTCGGGTCATTGCACACTCCTTGAACAAAACATGCCGCAGGTCAGGCGGCATTTGAACCGGTCAACCGCGAACCGCATCCCGCATCGCTTCAGGCTCCGGACGCTGAGTGTAAACCGGGATTACCTCGGGGTGACTGCTGACGCAGAGCGAAAGAATTCATTCTCGGGAAGGTAACGCAGGGCCGCAATCACAAATCGTAAAACAACCGAACGTCGTGATCGGGGTTTTTGTGCTTGAGTAAAGATAACTCTAGAGTTATTTTTGTCTGGGCCGGAGCAAGGAGGCTGTTGGTGCAAAGCAGGTTATTGATCAAGGAACTGCAGGAGGCGGGCTGGACACTGGACCGGATTACCGGCAGCCATCATCTCTTCACCCACCGATACAACCCGTACACGATTCCCGTCCCTCACCCGAAAAAGGATTTACCGACCGGGACGGTTAAAAGCATCAGGAGGCGAGCCGGGCTGTACTGCCCGCCAGCCAGTCACGCAGGAGATCCATAATGCAATATCCAATCTGTATCGAGTGGGGCGACGAGAACACCGCCATCGGTATTCAGATCCCCGATATTCCGGGCGCCGTAACAGCCGGGGATACGTTTGAAGACGCCTATAACGCCGCCATCGAGATTGCCCACATCATGCTTCAGGAACTGGCGGCTGACGGGGAGTCGATTCCCATGCCGACTTCGGCTGCCACCCATCGTGGCAACCCGGACTTCGCCGACATGGGATGGGGAATGCTGGAGCTGGACATCTCGCCGTATATGGGCAAGACCGAGAAGGTCAATGTGACGTTGCCCGGCTATGTGATTCAGCGTATTGACCGGTATGTGCGCGAGCACAATGTCAAAAGCCGCTCTTCCTTTTTGGCAGATGCGGCGATGGAGAAGCTGGTTCGGCATTGAGTAGTGCCAGTTACATCGCCTTCGCGGGCAAGCCTCGCTCCTACAAGAGCACCGATGATCTGTAGGAGCGAGCGATGCGGCGATCCGACTTGCCCGCGAAGCTTTTGGCGTCTTAAGCGGTAGCGAGCGAACGCTTCTCTGAAACACTCAAAAACCGCAACAACGCCAACAGTGGAAACGCGCTACCCACAATCACGATCCACAACCAGCCGCCATGCTCGTACACCGCACTGGCTACCGAGGAGCCAAACGCGCCGCCGATGAAGATGCTGGTCATGTACAACGCGTTCAGGCGACTGCGGCTTTTGGCGTCGAGGGCGTAGACCGCCCGTTGGCCGAGGACCATGTTCATCTGTACGCAGAAGTCGAGCACCACGCCGGTGACGGCGAGGCCGATGACGCTGTAGGCCGGATGGATGAATGCTGGCAGGAAGCTCAGGCTGGCGAACAGCAGCGCCAGCAGCGAAGCGATGCGGGTGTGGCCAGCATCGGCGAGTCGACCGGCGATGGGCGCGGCGATGGCACCGATGGCGCCGACCAGGGCGAAAATCGCGATCTGGGTTTGCGACAAGCCATGATTACGCGCCAATTCCAGCGGCACGGCGGTCCAGAACAGGCTGAACGTGGCGAACATGCAGCCCTGATAAAACGCGCGCTGGCGCAATACCGGTTGCTGGCGCAGCAGCGTCCACAGCGAACCGAGTAACTGACCGTAGGAAGCGCTGTGATCAGGCTGGCGCTTGGGAATGGTCACGGCCAGCACGATGCTGATGGCCGCCATCAACACTGCCGCAATCACAAACATCGCCCGCCAGCCGAAGTGGTCAGCCACGACGCTGGACACCGGTCGCGCCAACAGGATCCCCAGCAGCAAACCGCCCATGATCCCGCCGACCACTCGACCGCGAGACTCCTCCGGCGCCAGGTGCGCGGCCAGTGGAATCAGGATCTGTACCGACACCGAGCTGAAACCCACCAGCAACGAGATCAGCAGAAACACATTCGGCTGATCGGTGAACGCGGCGCCCAACAGACTGGCAATCGCCACCACAGTGGTGATGATCATCAGTCGGCGGTTTTCCAGCAGGTCACCCAGCGGCACCAGGAAGAACAGGCCCAGCGCGTAGCCAATCTGGGTCAGCGAAACGATCAGGCTGGCCATGGTGCTGGTCAGGCCGATGTCGGGCGCGATCAGGCCGATGATCGGTTGCGCGTAGTAAATGTTGGCAACGATGGCGCCGCAGCAGAAGGCAAACAGCAGCACCATGCCTTTGGTCATTGTCGCGGCACCGTGGGGCGCCTGAGTCGCTGAGTTCATAACGTGTCTCGCTGAACAGAAAGGAATGCGTGAAGGCTAAGTGGCAGGCCGAGTCGGCGGAAGAGGGATTGGAGTGATAGCAATCATTCCTTTGCGGAATGAGTGGCGCTGGAACCTGCGCCTGAATTTCAAGATCCGATGATACATTCACTTACATCTTGTTCGATAGCGTGCTTATGTTCTCTCTTACGACTCATCACCGGAAGGCACTTTCATGAACGCGATGTTCCGTTACCTGATTCGCGGCACTTTGATCGGATTGTTCATGGCAAGCCTCGCCCAGGCTGCGGACGCACCGGGCATGCGCATCGGCGTACGCGGGGAGATCACCGGGGTCAGCCCCGACGTATTGAAAGTCCACGTCAACAGCGGCGAAAACGTGGTCATCAACCTGACCAAGGACACCAAAATCCGCGCCGTCACCCTGGCCAATATTGAAGACATCAAACCCGGCAGCTACATCGGCTCGGCGGCCACTGCGCAGGAAGATGGCTCGCTCAAAGCGCTGGAAGTCCACGTCTTTCCGCCGGAGCTGGCCGGCAGTGGCGATGGGCATCGACCCTTCGATCTGGTCAAGGGCAGCAGCATGACCAACGGCAGCGTCGGTGATCTGGTGGTCAGTAATGGTCGGGTGTTGACCGTCAACTACAAGGGCGGACAGCAGAAGATTCTGGTGCCGGAGGATGTGCCGATCGTGAACCTGGTGCCGGGGGATCGCAGCTTGCTGAAGGTGGGTGTGAAGATCGTGACGTTTGTAACTCAGAGTGCGGATGGAACGCTGACCGCCCAATCCATCTCGGCTGGCAAGGACGGCGTCACACCGCCGATGTAGGACCTAACCCAACCTTTGTAGGAGTGAGCCTGCTCGCGATTGCGGTGTATCAGTCACCATCAATGTGAATGAGCCACCGCAATCGCGAGCAGGCTCGCTCCCACAGGGTACTTCAGCGAACACAAAAACAAAAAAGGCGACCGTCTCAGGTCGCCTTTTTCATTGGGCTATCAGCGTTTACTGAGCGTAAATCTGATCAAAGACCCCACCATCATTGAAGTGCGTCTTCTGCACGGTGCGCCAGTCACCGAAGGTCTTCTCCACCGACAGGAAATCCACTTTCGGGAAGCGGTCGGTGTACTTGGCCAGTACCGCCGGATCACGCGGACGCAGGTAGTTTGCCGCAGCAATTTCCTGGCCTTCCGGCGACCACAGGTACTTCAGGTATTCCTCGGCCGCTGCGCGGGTGCCTTTCTTCTCGACCACTTTGTCGACCACGGCCACTGGCGGCTCGGCTTCAGCGGAGACGCTTGGGTAGATCACTTCGAACTGATCACGGCCAAACTCGCGGGCAATCATTTCCGCTTCGTTTTCGAAGGTCACCAGCACGTCGCCGAGCTGGTTGGTCATGAAGGTAGTGGTAGCCGCACGACCACCGGTATCCAGCACCGGTGCTTGCTTGAACAGCTTGCCGACGAAGGCCTTGGCCTTGTTCTCGTCACCGCCGTTCTTCAGCACATAACCCCAGGCCGAAAGGTAGGTGTAGCGGCCGTTGCCCGAGGTTTTCGGGTTCGGCACGATCACTTGCACACCGTCCTTGAGCAGATCCGGCCAGTCTTTCAGGGCTTTCGGGTTGCCTTTGCGGACGATGAACACCGTGGCCGAGGTGAACGGCGCGCTGTGGTTCGGCAGCAGGGTGACCCAGTTGTCCGGCACCAGTTTGCCGTTGTCCGCCAGGGCGTTGATGTCGGTGGCCATGTTCATGGTGATGACGTCAGCCGGCAGGCCGTCGATCACGGAACGCGCCTGTTTGCTCGAACCGCCGAAAGACATCTGCAGGGTGATGTTTTCGTTGTGCTCGGCTTGCCAGTGTTTCTGGAAGGCAGCGTTGTAGTCCTTGTAGAAATCGCGCATCACGTCGTAGGAAACGTTGAGCAGGGTCGGTGCAGCCTGAGCCATGCTGGTCAATGCCAGGCCTGCGGCCAGAAGTGAGGCGCCAAAGAGTTTTTTCACTGCGCATTCCTTGTTCTAATTTAAATGTGAGGCAATTTGCCAGCGACTATAACCGGGCTCGTATAGTCCTTTAAAGATTAAAAAGCACTTTGCTTATTCCAGTTTTTTGAACAACACATTGCCACACCGCGAGCAAAATGCAGCGCCGTGCTCGTGGCTGTTTTTCTTACACACCGGGCAGTCGTGTTGCAACTGTTCGCCACGCATGGCGTTGGCCAGTTCGGCGGTGAAAATCCCGGTGGGCACGGCGATGATCGAGTAACCGGTGATCATCACCAGCGACGAAATCACCTGGCCCAAGGGCGTCTTCGGCACGATGTCGCCGAAGCCGACGGTGGTCAGCGTCACGATAGCCCAGTAGATGCCTTTTGGAATGCTGGTGAAGCCATGCTCCGGGCCTTCGATCACATACATCAGCGTGCCGAACACCGTGACGAGCGTGCAGACGCTGACCAGAAACACCACGATCTTCTGCTTGCTGCCACGCAGCGCCAACATCAGGTAATTGGCTTGCTTGAGGTACGGACTGAGCTTGAGCACGCGGAAAATCCGCAGCATCCGGATGATCCGGATAATCAGCAGGTACTGCGCATCAGCGTAATACAGCGCGAGGATGCCGGGCACGATCGCCAGCAAATCCACCAGCCCGTAGAAGCTGAAGGCATAACGCAGCGGCTTGGGCGAACAGTACAGGCGCAGGCCATATTCGATGGCGAAAATGACCGTGAAGCCCCACTCGATGTACGCCAGTACGTTGGCGTAGTTCTGATGAATCGCGTCGATGCTGTCGAGCATCACGATGACGATGCTGGCGAGGATGATCAACAGCAGAATGCCGTCGAAGCGCCGCCCGGCTTTGGTGTCGCTCTGGAAAACCATGACGTAAAGGTCTTCACGCCAGTTTTTGCTGCTGTCCATGGATAACGCCTGAATCGAGAATCAGCGCAGCCTAGGGTGATTCTCCTCCAGAGTGCAAGGCGTACCGGCGACGGTGGTTTTGCCGAACATTTGCATAACCGTGCGGATCAGCCAGCAGGCGAGGATAAACGGCGCGGTCAGCGTTGGCAGGCCGATGGCGGCAAACACTGGCGTCAGCAACAGCGCCGCTGCGATGCCGATGAGCGGCAGCCACGGTTGCTGGCGCTGCGAGCTGAGGGCGAGGGCGGCGAGTACGGCGTTATAGCCACCGAGGCCGATCAATGCGCTATAGAAGTCTTGATGCAGCAGGCTCCAGCCCATGCCCGCGACTGACGCCAACATCGCCCAGCAGAATGCGCGGCGATCAGCGATCAGCAAACCTACGGCAATCATCGCACCGGCCAGCGGATGACCGAGGAACATCACCTGGCCGAGGCCTTTCAGGGGGGCGAGGAGCATGTTCAACGCACTGACTTCGATCAAATGAGCTTCGGTCGAGGGGGTGGCGAAGCACAGCAGCAACCAGCCCAATCCCACGAAAGGCGCCGTATAGGCCGGCAGGTATTGGCTGACCCGGATGCGTTTGAGCCACTGCTGAGTGAGCATCGCGCTCAATCCACCCGCAGCAATGATCAGCGGCGGCAACAGCGCGGACCAAGGGAAATACAGGCTCAGCAGCAAACCGAGCAGGACACCGTTGTAACTGAACAGCCCGGCCTGACGATCAGCCTTGGCGTAGTGGCGACGTTGTGCGGTGAGCAAACCGGCGACACCGCCCAGCAGCGCACCGCCGAGCAGGGCCGGTGCGGTGAATAGAATGGCGAGCAGGCACAACAGACCAAACAGCGGATGGCGCTGGAGGAAAATCTGGCTGAAGCCGTTGAGCAGGGCAGTCGCCCAATCGGGGCAGTGGGTGTTGAAGTGGTTGGCAGGCATGATGAAGTCTGTGGGTGTTTCAGTGAAACCGAGTCGCCAGCATCGCCAGCAGGCTGGCTCCCACACTGAATCTGCGTTCAGTCTTGATTTCGTTATCGACACAAAACCAATGTGGGAGCCAGCCTGCTGGCGATGAGGCCGGTATGGGCGCTCTAGATCAACGTCTCGATACGCAAAGAGTTAGTCGACCCAGGCTGCCCAAACGGCACACCCGCCGTGATCAATAACGTGTCGCCGCGCTGCGCCATGCCCTGCGCCTGCGCAATCTCCAGCGCTGTCGAGCACACTTCATCCACCTGGCGCAGACGATCATTGACCACCGAATGCACCCCCCACGCCACCGTCAAGCGGCGGGCCGTCTGCAGGTTCGGCGTCAGGTTCAGAATCGGCACCGTCGGCCGTTCCCGCGCCGCTCGCAGACTCGACGTGCCGGATTCGCTGTAGTTCACCAGCACCGCCACCGGCAACACGTTACTGATGCGACGAATCGCACAGCTGATCGCATCGGAAACGGTCGCCTCGGCTTTCGGCCGGCTGACGTCCAGTTGCGTCTGATAGTCCGGACCGTTTTCCACCTGGCGGATGATCTTGCTCATCATCTGCACAGCTTCTATCGGGTATTCGCCGGACGCGGTTTCTGCCGACAGCATCACCGCATCGGCACCTTCGGCCACGGCGTTGGCCACATCGGTGACTTCAGCGCGGGTCGGGGCCGGGGAGAAGCGCATCGATTCGAGCATCTGCGTTGCCACCACCACCGGTTTGCCGAGTTGGCGGCAGATGCTGATGATGTTCTTCTGAATCTGCGGCACGCTTTCGGCGGGCACTTCGACGCCGAGGTCGCCACGGGCAACCATGATCGCGTCGCTCAATTCGGCGATTTCCCGCAGTTGCGTGACCGCCGACGGCTTCTCGATCTTGGCCATCAAAAACGCTTTGTCGCCGATCAGTTCACGCGCTTCGCGAATATCTTCCGGGCGCTGCACGAACGACAGCGCGACCCAATCCACGCCCAACTCCAGACCGAAACTCAAATCGCGACGATCCTTGGCCGTCAGTGGGCTTAACTCCAGCACCGCTTGCGGCACGTTCACGCCTTTGCGGTCCGAGAGTTCGCCGCCATTGAGCACCGTGGTGTCGATTGCGTCGGCGTATTTGGTGACCACGCGCAGTCGCAGTTTGCCGTCGTCGAGCAGCAAGTCCATGCCCGGCTCCAGCGCGGCGATGATTTCCGGATGCGGCAAGTTGACCCGGCGTTGGTCACCCGGCGTCGGGTCCAGGTCCAGGCGCAGGGCCTGACCGCGATGCAGTTGCACCTTGCCTTCGGCGAACTTGCCGACCCGCAGTTTCGGGCCTTGCAGGTCCATCAGGATCCCGAGCGGATAATTCAGTTGGCGCTCGACTTCACGAATCCATTGATAGCGTTGAGCGTGGTCGGCGTGATCGCCGTGGCTGAAGTTCAGGCGGAAGATGTTGACCCCGGCCTGCACCAACTCGCGGATGTCTTCGATCCCGTCGGTGGCCGGGCCGAGGGTGGCGAGGATTTTGACCTTTTTATCAGGCGTCATTTTTTGTGCTCTCGAGAATCAGGATGGCGCGGAAGTCGTTGACGTTGGTGCGGGTCGGCTCGGTGACGATCAACGCGTCGAGCGCCGCGAAATAGCCGTAGCCATTGTTGTTGTCGAGTTCATCGCTGGCGCTCAAACCGAGGGCGGCCGCGCGGGCGTAGCTGTCCGGGGTCATGATCGCCCCGGCATTGTCTTCCGAGCCGTCGATGCCATCGGTGTCGCCGGCCAGCGCGTAGACGCCGGGCAAGCCTTTGAGGCTGTCGGTCAGGCTCAGGAGGAATTCGGCGTTGCGTCCGCCGCGACCGTTGCCGCGCACGGTGACCGTGGTTTCACCGCCCGAAAGGATCACGCACGGCGCCGCCAATGGCTGGCCATGCAAGACCACTTGCCGCGCGATGCCGGCGTGAACCTTGGCCACTTCGCGGGATTCGCCTTCCAGATCGCCGAGGATCAGCGGACTGAAACCGGCCTGACGGGCTTTCACCGCGGCGGCTTCAAGTGACTGTTGTGGACGGGCGATCAATTGGAAATGACTGCGCGCCAGGCTCGGATCACCGGGTTTGACCGTCTCCGATTCGGGGCTTTGCAGCCAGTTGCGCACCGATGCCGGGACTTCAATGTCGTAGCGCTTGAGGATCGCCAGCGCTTCGGCGGAGGTGCTCGGGTCGGCCACGGTGGGGCCGGAGGCGATGACCGTGGCGAGGTCGCCCGGCACATCGGAAATCGCATAGGTATAAACAGTGGCGGGCCAGCAGGCTTTGCCGAGACGGCCACCCTTGATCGCCGAGAGGTGCTTGCGCACGCAGTTCATCTCGCCGATGGTCGCGCCGGATTTGAGCAGGGCTTTGTTGATCGATTGCTTGTCGGCGAGCGTAATCCCTTGGGCCGGAAGGGCGAGCAACGCAGAACCGCCACCGGAGAGCAGGAAGATGACGCGGTCGTCTTCGCTCAGGTTGCTGACCAGATCCAGCACGCGCTTGGCGACGGCCAGGCCGGCGGCGTCCGGTACCGGGTGAGCGGCTTCGACGACTTCGATTTTTTCGCACGGGGCGCCGTGACCGTAACGCGTCACCACCAGGCCGGACACTTCACCCTGCCAGCAGCGCTCGACCACTTGGGCCATGGCGGCGGCGGCTTTGCCGGCACCGATGACGATCACGCGACCGCTGCGGTCAGTGGGCAAATGAGCTTCGAGGACTTGCTGCGGATGGGCCGCGTCAATGGCTGTGGCAAACAGCTCACGCAGGAATTGTTGCGGATCGACCGACATGGCGGGCTCCCGGATTTTCTTGTTATTTGAAGGGCAACTCGGTCCTGTAGGAGCCGGCTTGCCGGCGATGCATACACCTCGGTGGGTCAGGCAGACCCGGTCGATGCGATCGCCAGCAAGCCGGCTCCTACAGGGATAGCGTGTTACTTATCGCGAATCGAGAAATTCGCCATGTGTTCCAGGCCTTTGATCAGCGCCGAGTGGTCCCAGTTGCTGCCACCGATGGCCGCGCAGGTGCTGAACACTTGCTGGGCGTTGGCGGTGTTCGGCAGGTTGATGTTCAGCTCTTTGGCGCCTTGCAGGGCCAGGTTCAGGTCCTTCTGGTGCAGGCTGATGCGGAAGCCTGGGTCGAAGGTGCCTTTGATCATGCGCTCTCCATGCACTTCGAGGATTTTCGACGAAGCGAAACCGCCCATCAGCGCTTCACGCACCTTGGCTGGATCGGCACCGTTTTTCGAAGCGAACAGCAGGGCTTCGGCTACGGCCTGAATGTTCAGCGCGACGATGATCTGGTTCGCCACTTTCGCGGTTTGACCGTCGCCGTTGCCACCCACCAGGGTGATGTTCTTGCCCATCGCCTGGAACAGCGGCAAGGCGCGTTCGAAGGCATCGGCATCGCCGCCGACCATGATGCTCAGGGTCGCAGCCTTGGCACCGACTTCACCGCCGGACACCGGCGCGTCGAGGTACTGCGCGCCTTTTTCGTTGATCTTGGCTGCGAAGGCCTTGGTGGCGGTGGGCGAGATCGAGCTCATGTCGATGACGACTTTGCCCTTGCCGACACCGGCCGCAATACCGTCGGCGCGGAACAGCACGTCATCGACCTGCGGGGTATCCGGCACCATGACGATGATGAATTCAGCTTCTTGCGCGACTTCTTTCGGGTTCGCCAGGGCGACAGCGCCACCGGCGATCAGGTCGGCAGGCGCGGCATCGTGGTGCGCCGACAGGAACAGGCTGTGACCGGCTTTCTGCAGGTTCAACGCCATTGGGTGGCCCATGATGCCGGTGCCGATAAATCCGATTTTAGCCATGAGAAATTCCTCTTGTTTTTATTGCTGCTTCAAGCAAATAGGGGAGCGCTTTTGTAGGAGCCGGCTTGCTGGCGATGGCATCGACACGGTGTATCAGAAACACCGCGTTGCCTGGATCGCCAGCAAGCCGGCTCCTACAAGGGATCTACGTCAGATCGCGTTATGGGTTTTCAGCCAGCCCAGGCCTGCTTCGGTGGTGGTCAGCGGCTTGTATTCGCAACCGACCCAACCCTGATAACCGATCCGGTCCAGGTGTTCGAACAGGAAGCGGTAATTGATTTCACCGGTGCCCGGTTCGTTGCGTCCCGGGTTGTCCGCCAATTGCACGTGATTGATTTCACCGAGGTGCGATTGCAGGGTGCGGGCCAGGTCGCCTTCCATGATTTGCATGTGATAGATGTCGTATTGCAGGAACAGATTGGCGCTGCCGACCTGTTCGCGAATCGACAGGGCTTGCGCCGTGTTGTTCAGGTAGAACCCTGGGATGTCGCGGGTGTTGATCGCTTCCATCACCAGTTTGATGCCCGCCGCTTGCAGCTTGTCGGCCGCGTACTTGAGATTGGCGACAAAGGTTTTTTCCACGGTGGCATCGTCGACACCTTGTGGACGAATACCGGCCAGGCAGTTGACCTGGGTGTTGCCCAGCACTTGCGCGTAGGCGATCGCCAGATCGACCCCGGCGCGGAACTCTTCAACCCGGTCCGGCAGGCACGCGATACCGCGTTCGCCTTTGGCCCAGTCACCGGCCGGCAGGTTGAACAACACCTGGGTCAGACCGTTGGCGTCGAGCTTGGCCTTGATCTCGGCGGAGCTGAAATCGTAAGGAAACAGGTATTCGACACCACTGAAGCCGGCCTTGGCGGCCGCTTCGAAACGGGCAAGAAAATCCTGTTCGGTGAACAGCATGGACAGGTTGGCTGCGAAACGCGGCATGGTGGTCTCCCGTAAATGTGTGGCCCCCTGTAGGAGCCAGCTTGCTGGCGATGCGGTGTGTCAGTCACATCAATGTCGATTGATACACCGCATCGCCAGCAAGCTGGCTCCTACAAGGGAGGCGGTCAGCTGTTAATCGAGCAGCGAAATCGCGGTCGGCGCATCGTTGCCGACCAGCGCCAGGTCTTCGAATTCGTTGACGGCGTTGATCTCGGTGCCCATGGAAATGTTGGTCACGCGCTCCAGAATAATCTCGACGATCACCGGCACCTTGAACTCTTCGATCAGCTCCTGGGCCCTGCGCAGTGCAGGCTGGATCTGAGCCGGTTCGAACACACGCAGCGCCTTGCAACCGAGGCCTTCGGCAACCGCGACGTGATCGACACCGTAACCGTTGAGTTCCGGAGCGTTCAGGTTATCGAAGGACAGCTGCACGCAGTAGTCCATGTCGAAACCGCGCTGGGCCTGACGAATCAGCCCCAGGTACGAATTGTTTACCACAACATGGATGTACGGCAGCTTGAACTGCGCGCCCACCGCCAATTCTTCGATCATGAACTGGAAGTCATAGTCGCCCGACAGCGCCACAACCTTGCGGTTCGGATCGGCCTTGACCACGCCCAGTGCAGCCGGAATGGTCCAGCCCAGCGGGCCGGCCTGACCACAGTTGATCCAGTGACGCGGCTTGTAGACGTGCAGGAACTGCGCGCCGGCAATCTGCGACAGACCGATGGTGCTGACGTAGCAGGTGTCTTTGCCGAACACCTGGTTCATCTCTTCGTAAACGCGCTGCGGTTTGACCGGCACGTTATCGAAGTGCGTTTTGCGTTGCAGGCTGGCTTTGCGCTGCTGGCAGTCTTGCAGCCAGGCGCTGCGGTTTTTCAGCTTGCCGGCGGCTTGCCATTCGCGAGCGACTTCGATGAACACGGTCAGCGCGGCAGCGGCGTCGGAAACGATGCCTAGGTCCGGGTTGAACACGCGGCCGATTTGCGTCGGCTCGATGTCAACGTGAATGAACTTGCGGCCTTCGGTGTACACGTCGATCGAGCCGGTGTGGCGGTTGGCCCAACGGTTACCGACGCCCAGTACCACGTCGGACTTCAGCAGGGTGGCGTTGCCGTAACGGTGCGAAGTCTGCAAGCCCACCATGCCAACCATCAATGGGTGATCGTCCGGGATCGTGCCCCAGCCCATCAGGGTCGGGATCACCGGAATGCCGGTCAGCTCGGCGAATTCCACCAGCAACTCGCTGGCGTCGGCATTGATGATGCCGCCACCGGCGACCAGCAATGGACGCTCGGCCTGATCGAGCATGGCCAGGGCCTTCTCGATTTGCACGCGGTTAGCGGTTGGCTTGGCCAGTGGCAGCGGTTCGTAGGCGTCGATGTCGAATTCGATTTCGGCCATCTGCACGTCGAACGGCAGGTCGATCAGCACTGGGCCTGGACGGCCGGAGCGCATTTCGTAGAAGGCTTTCTGGAACGCATACGGCACCTGGCCCGGTTCCATGACAGTGGTCGCCCACTTGGTCACTGGCTTGACGATGGTGGTGATATCGACAGCCTGGAAGTCTTCCTTGTGCATGCGGGCGCGGGGTGCTTGCCCGGTGATGCACAGAATCGGGATCGAGTCGGCCGAGGCGCTGTAGAGCCCGGTGACCATGTCAGTACCGGCCGGGCCGGAAGTGCCGATGCACACGCCGATGTTGCCGGCCTTGGTGCGGGTGTAGCCCTCGGCCATGTGCGACGCGCCTTCAACGTGTCGAGCGAGGACGTGATCGATGCCGCCGACCTTTTGCAGGGCGGAGTACAGCGGGTTGATGGCGGCACCGGGGATGCCAAAAGCGGTATCAACCCCTTCGCGGCGCATCACCAGAACGGCGGCTTCGATTGCTCTCATTTTGCTCATGGTTTTGTGCCTCTTACGTTTTGTAATTGTATACAAGTGGCTTTGCGCAGAGTGTATTCACGGCGGACGGCGCAGGTCAATCCATTTTCTCAAGCGACTGTTTCATTCGTCGGAAGCCTGTTCTGCTGTGGCTTTTCGTCGCATGTGGCGCTTTTCGATAATTATTGTATACAAAAAAATAACTCATTGTGTTCTATTTGTTGCATCGGACTGCGATGCAAGCGCGCAGTCCTTCCGCTTTCCCTATAACAAAATGAGGACGGCACCATGAGCGCTTTAACCTTGAAAGTGGCAGTCAACCTGACCAGTCAGGCCATCTCCGCCGCGCGTGCAATCAACGCGGCCCCTTTGACCATCGCCGTGCTGGATGCCGGCGGACACCTGGTTTCCCTGCAACGCGAAGACGGCGCCAGCCTGCTTCGGCCACAAATCGCCATCGGCAAAGCCTGGGGCGCCATTGCGCTGGGCAAAGGCTCACGCCTGCTGGCGCTGGACGCCCAGCAGCGCCCGGCGTTTATCGCGGCGTTGAACAGCCTGGGGCAGGGCAGCGTGGTGCCGGCACCGGGCGGTGTGTTGATTCGGGATCAGGACGGGAATGTGCTGGGAGCTGTGGGCATCAGCGGGGATCTGTCGGATGTTGATGAACAGTGTGCGATCAATGCGATCGAGGCGCTGGGGTTGCGGGCGGATGCGGGGGTGAGTGCTTAGGATCTTTATTGATTGATCTGCCGCTTTCGCGAGCAAGCCCGCTCCCACATCGGATCTGCGTCGTACACAAAACCAATGTGGGAGCGGGCTTGCTCGCGAAAGCAATCTCCCAGACACATCCAGCTAAAAGTCTGCCCCTCAGTCTTCAGTTCACTGACCTAGCCTTCTCATGTATCCACAATGAGAGAGGCAAAGGAATGCCAGAGCTTTCAGCATCACACCGACTGCGCATCGGTCGGTTTGCCGAACAAAACCGTATCTATCTTCTAACCGCCAATACCCTGAGACGCGAGCCTGTTTTCAGGGATTACACCCTGGGAAGATTGGTCGTACACCAATTCAAACAAGCACAGGCGCAAGGGTTTGCTGACTCCTTGGCCTTTGTTGTCATGCCCGATCATTTTCACTGGCTGATCCAATTGCAAAAAGGGTCACTGGGCCAGTTGATGTGTCAGACAAAATCACTGAGTACTCGAACAATCAATGCTGCCACGGGCAGGACGGGCAGCCTTTGGCAGTAGAGCTTTCATGATCATGCTTTGCGCCGTGAGGAGGATTTGGTGAAGCTTGCTCGGTATATTGTCGCCAACCCGTTGCGGGCGGGCCTGGTCGAAAAGCTTGGCAACTATCCGTTGTGGGATGCGATCTGGGTTTGATCGTAGGATCGAGTCGCCTCCTTCGCGAGCAAGCCCGCTCCCACAATGGATCCGAGTCGTACACAAAACCCCTGTGGGAGCGGGCTTGCTCGCGAAGGGGGGCAGCTAGGTCTACCGATCCGGCTCACACCCCTTGAGCACCAACCGGATAATCGTCTGCGCCGCCGCTTCATAATCCTCTTCATCCAGCTTGGCCTTGCCGGTGATGGCGGTGATCTGCCAGTCAAAGTCTGCATAGGTCTGGGTCGCGGCCCAGATGCTGAACATCAGGTGGTTGGGGTCGATGGGGGCGATCTGGCCGCGGTCGATCCAGGTCTGGATGCAGTCGATGTTGTGTTTCGCCTGGCTGTTCAGTTGTTCGACCAGGTCGGCGCTCAGGTGCGGGGCGCCGTGCATGATTTCGCTGGCGAACACCTTGGAGGCAAAGGGCAAATCGCGGGAGATGCGGATTTTCGATCGAATGTAGCCGCTCAGCACTTCACTGGGCACGCCGTCGGCGTTGAACGGCGTCGAGGCCTGCAGAATCGGCTCGATGATGCTTTCCAGAACCTCGCGGTAGAGGTTTTCCTTGGATTTGAAGTAGTAATAGACGTTGGGCTTGGGCAATCCCGCCTTGGCTGCGATGTCACTGGTTTTGGTCGCAGCGAAGCCCTTGTCGGCAAATTCTTCACTGGCGGCACGCAGGATCAGTTCTTTGTTGCGCTCGCGGATAGTGCTCATAAACCAGGTGGTTCCTTGCCTGTTCTGGCGGTTGCGCATGGTAGCACCGGCCTCGCGCGGCGCTCAAGAATGCCCCATGTGGCGCTCGGCCGCGCTATGCTGCGCAGCATTCATTCCAGAAGGACACCTGATTCATGGCAGGAAGCAGTTTACTGTTGCTGATCGACGACATTGCCGCGGTACTCGACGATGTGGCGTTGATGACCAAAATGGCCGCCAAGAAAACCGCCGGCGTGCTCGGCGACGATCTGGCGCTCAATGCCCAGCAGGTCAGCGGCGTACGTGCCGAACGGGAAATCCCGGTCGTTTGGGCAGTGGCGAAGGGCTCGTTTCTCAACAAACTGATTCTGGTGCCGTCGGCGCTGGCGATCAGTGCATTCATTCCGTGGCTGGTCACGCCGTTGCTGATGGTCGGCGGCGCCTACCTGTGCTTCGAAGGTTTCGAAAAACTCGCGCACAAATTCCTGCACAGTAAGACTGAGGACCAGGCCGAGCATGCGGAGCTTGTCGAAGCGGTGGCGAATCCGGCGGTCGATCTGGTGGCGTTCGAAAAGGACAAGATCAAGGGCGCCATCCGTACCGACTTCATTCTTTCGGCGGAAATCATCGCCATCACCCTCGGCACCGTGGCCGATGCGTCGCTGACCCAGCAAGTCATCGTGCTGTCGGGCATTGCCATCGTCATGACCATCGGCGTCTATGGGCTGGTGGCGGGCATCGTCAAGCTCGATGACCTGGGTCTGTGGCTGACCCAGAAGCCCGGCCAGATGGCTAAAAGCATCGGCAACGGCATCCTGCGTGCGGCGCCGTACATGATGAAAAGCCTGTCGGTGATCGGGACGGCGGCAATGTTTTTGGTGGGTGGCGGGATTCTCACTCACGGCGTGCCGGTGGTTCATCACTGGATTGAAGGTGTCAGCGCAGGGGCGGGCGGTGCGGGGTTTATCGTGCCGACGTTGCTGAATGCCGTGGCGGGTATTGTGGCGGGTGCGGTGGTGTTGGCGGGTGTGATGGTTGTCAGCAAGATCTGGCGGGCAGTCAAACGCTGAACCTGTAGGAGCCGGCTTGCTGGCGATGGTCGTTAACGATAACGCGGGGGTACTGGTTAAACGCGGTGCACTTGAGACCATCGCCAGCAAGCCGGCTCCTACACCGTGGGCCCTACAACCCAGTGAAAGCTGCAAAAAAAGGCCATTCGATTCACATCGAATGGCCTTTTTTGTTGCCGATGAATTACTCGGCGATCTGCAACTTGCGCGACTCGGTGTACACGTAACGCACCTTTTCGTATTCGAACGGCGAGTTCAGCTGGCCGTAGCGGAAGCTGGTCTGGTGGCGCTTGTCGATGCTGCGCAGGGCCCACACTTCAGGGTGGTTGGAACTGACTTCGGAGACGTTCAGGAAGTTGATCGCCGACTCGGCGGTGAAGTCCACGGCCAGGCCGCCGGTGTCGCGGATGTTGGACGGGCCGAGGATCGGCAGCACGAAGTAGGCGCCGCCCGGTACGCCGTAGAAACCGAGCGTCTGGCCGAAGTCTTCGCTCTGGCGCGGCAGGCCCATGGCCGTGGCCGGGTCCCACAGGCCGGCGATGCCGATGGTGGTGTTGAGCAACAGGCGTGCGGTGGTTTCCATCGAACGCTGGCCCTTGAACTGCAACAAGCTGTTGAGCAGGTTCGGTACGTCGCCGAGGTTGTTGAAGAAATTGCTGACCCCGGTGCGCAGGAAGCTTGGCGTGATGTAGCGATACCCGTCGACCACCGGCAGGAACACCCATTGGTCGAAGCGGTAGTTGAAGTGATACACCCGGCGGTTCCACTCTTCCAGCGGGTCGTACACGTTCAGGGCGTTGAGGGAGGAGCGTTCGAATTCGCGCTGATCCAGGCCCGGGTTGAACTTGAGTTTGCTCAGTGGCTCCTTGAAGCCGTCACTGTCGACGACCACCGGGGCGTTGGCTTTGCTGTTGTCGGCATTGGCGACGCCTGCACAGAGTAACGCTGCGATAAGCAGGAGGTATTTAGCCACGGAAGAACTCCAGCATGGCGTCGCTGTTGACGCGATAGTTAAGGTTGCCGCAGTGGCCGCCCAGTGGATAAACCGTCAAGCGGTCGCCGAAGGTCTTGCGTAGGAAACCGAGGTCACCCGGGCCGAGGATCACGTCGTCGGCATTGTGCATGACCGCGATTTTCGGGCTGTCGTGCAGGTAATCCTTCAGGGCATACAGGCTGACCTGGTCGATCAGTTGCAGCAGGCTGCCGCCGTCAGTGCGCGCGCGCCACATCGGGATCACTTGTTCGGTGATGTAGCAGTCGAAGTCGCACTGCAGCGCACGCTTGAGGTATGGCGTGAGGCTGGTGCCTTCGGTGATGGGCGTTTTCGGCGGAGTGATCAGGCCGCGACGGTTGATCAGGTCCGAGGTGAAAGCGATGTCGGCCGCCGAGAAGCGGAACGACGTGCCGATCAGCATGGCCATCTGTTCGTTGGTCAGGTGCTGCTTGGACTGCTGGAAGTCGTAGAGCAGGGCGTCGTTGAGGTCGATGTAGCCTTTTTGCTGGAAGTATCGGGTCAGTTTGTCCAACACCAGTTCATAGAACGTGGTGGTGTTGTTGATGCCTTTGACCTCGGTCTGGACGAGTCTGTCCAGGTTGGTGATCGAGGTGTAGAGGTTGACCGGTGGGTTGAGCAGCAAGACTTTCTTGAAATTGAAACTGCGGCGGGTTTCATCCAGATGCGCGACAAATGCCGCATCCAGCGCCCCCAGGCTGTAGCCGGTCAGGTAGTAATCGGTGACGGCCACTTTCGGGTTTTGTGCCCGCACGGCCTGCATCACCCGGTACATGTCTTCGGCGTCATCCTTGGTGATGCCGGGTGTGGCAAAGCGTGAAGCGGCACTCATGAAGTCGAAGCTGGTGGGCGACGACAGCTGCACCACGTGGTAACCCGCCTTGTAGTAGAGCTTTTTCAGGTATTCGTTAAGGCTGCTGTCAAAGCGCGCACCGGTGCCGGCGATCAGGAAGATCAACGGGGCGGCTTTATCCTGGGTGGCGATGCGGTAGGTCAGCTTCTTCACCGGCCAGAAGTTGTCCGGCAGTTCGAACTCACGCTCCGGGCGCAGCGTGACGGTGCGGGTTTCCTGGTCGATGTCATCGTCAAGCGGCAACTCCGGGCGCAGGTCCGGCGGCGTCGTGGCGATGGTCGCCTCGAACGGGTTGGTCAAGGGATAGCCATAACTGGCGGCGTCGATATCGACCGCCAGTGCGGACGCACTCAAGATAAGGCCGCTAAACAGAGCGGCGAAGCGCAAGGAACGGAGCATGACTGGATCCCTTATAGAAAGGTGCCGAATGAAGTTCGCAGGCTATGACCACGGGGGTTGCGCCAAAGTGCCATGTATCGACACCAATCAGGCCAAATTTCAGAGTAATAGTAGCTGGACGATACACTTTGCAGTGATTGAGTGCCCAGTTAACTGTTGTTAAGGCTTGCGTCAGGCTGCCGGGGGATTAAGCTGGCCGCCGTTTTTCGCTGATTGGAGTGCTTCATGTCCCGCCGTTTACCGGTAATTCTGCTGCTTGTTTTGCTGCCTTTATGGCTGGCCGCCAGTTATGGCGCGCGGTATGGCTTCATGGAGGATGCGCAATGGGTCGGCCTCTGCGCGGACGAGGCGAGTCGCTGGGAATGCCTGGTCCGCTCGAACCTGGGCCTGATGATTCATTTCCAGGTGTTGGGTTGGGCGGCAGTGGCCGCCGCCGTGATCGGCTTCGTGTTGCCGGGGCGGGCAGGGTGGTGGTTGGCGGTGTTGGCGCTGGTGTTCGGGTTTCCGGCGTTGGCGTTGTACAACACGACGATGGCGGTGTTTGCGGTGGTGATTGCGGGGTTGCGGTTGGTCCGGGCGTCTCGTAGCGCCTGACAGTCAGCCTTCGCGGGCAAGCCTCGCTCCTACAGGAAATCGCGTATCCCCGTAGGAGCGAGGCTTGCCCGCGAAGAGGCCGCTCGCCGCGCTGAAGATTACGCCTTGCGAACCCGCAAACAGCGCCACAACGCCGCCACCATCAATACACTCACCAGCGCCCAGCCCCAGGCCTGCTGATTCTGCAAACCTTCGCGATACAGCTGCGGCGCAATGCCGGCACCGATGATGAAGGTCAAAAGCGCGATTTCACGACGTGGCACGCTCACCGGCCGGCACAGATAGACCAGCGCAGGCAGGATGAAAGCTACGCTCGGAAAGCTGCGATAACGCGGATCGAACACCAGTTCCAGCATCATCACCGCTGCTGCAAAACCTGCTGTTGCCAGCAACCAGCCGGCCCGGCGCTCCAGCACATTGAAGGCCCGTTGACGCCAGCCGCTACGGTCACTCAGTGTCAGCGCTGCATGCACCAGTACCAACAGGTTCAAAGCCGTCAGCAACGCAACCCACAACCATTCACTGGTAAATCGGGTGGTGACGCGTGCCAGATCGCCCCAGGCGCCAATCGAACAGGCCGCCAAAGCGCCGAGCAGTGGTAGCACCAACGCAGAGCGGGTACTGCGTACACGACCGCCAAGGATCAGCGTGCCAAGGAAAATCATCCCGCCCACCGCCAGCCATTGCGACCAGTACGGTACGTTGGACACCGGGCCGGCCAGCACGCCCTTGTCCTGACGGTCGGCGTCAAACAGGCCCCAGTAACCACCAACGGCCCCTTCGCTGGCGCGTTTCCAGGGTTGGTCGAACGCTTCGATCAGGTTGTAGTGCCAGCCTTCCTGCTCGGCCATGATCACAAAGCTGCGAATGAACTTGGCCTCATTGACCCGGCTCGGCAGTGCGGTTTCGCGCTGGCGGCCTTCGCTTGGCCAGCCGGTTTCGCCAATCATCACGTCTTTGGGGGCGAATTTGTTGCCGAACACCTGACGCACTTCGCGAACATGTTGCAGCGCAGCGTCGATGTTCGACGGATCGTCTTCCCAATACGGCAGCAGGTGGATGGTCAGGAAGTCCACCGCCGGGGCGATTTCCGGGTGTTTGAGCCAGAACTCCCAGACGTCGGCATAAGTGACAGGCTGCTTGACCTGGCTTTTTACCTTGTTGATCAGCCTGGCCAATTGCGCACCGGTGACTTCCTTGCGCAACAGGGCTTCGTTGCCGACGATCACCGACGTGACTACGTCCGGGTTGGCGTTGGCCGAGGCGATCAGCAGGTCGACTTCTTTCTCGGTGTCCACCGGGTTGCTGTTCACCCACGCACCGATCATCAACTTCAGACCATGTTTGCGCGCCAGGTCGGGCAAGGCCTCGAGGCCGGTCATGGAATAGGTGCGAATGCACTCGAAGCGGGTGGCCAGCAGCGCGAGGTCGGCGTCCATGCGCTCGGGGCGCAGCTTGAACGGCTGATCGAACGGCGATTGGTCCTTGTCGAACGGGGTGTAGGAGGCGCATTGCAGTTTGTGCGTCGCGCTGGCCACGTCCGGCAGAATCACCGGTTTGCCGAGTCCGTACCAAAAACCGCCGAGAGCAAAGAGCCCCAGCAGGCAGGCGAAAAGGTAAGCGAAAAAAGGAAAGCGTGATGTCGCGGGCATGGTCAGGCCGTCTGGGAGCAAAGCCGCGCATGTTACCCGCATTTGTCCCGCGCTTGGTGGCTCGCATAATTTTGACATGCAAAGTTCGGGCGGATCGCCCGAGGCCTTTCAGGTGCTCGTGATTAATGGCGTTCTGATGTCGTTTCTCGATGCCTTGAGGTCGCTGACAGCACAGGTTCAGGTTGGCGTCAGGTTGATTATCGAGGCGTCAGTGTTCTCATTAATAAAACGCGCTGATGATCGTACGAGTTTGCGGTGAGGCGTGATGGGCGCGCAGTGCACCATAACAATACGTTGACGCGACTCGGCATCCGTCGAGCGCAGCACTTTCGGGGAAGTAACGATGAAGATGCGACGACTTTTAGGCGCGGGTGCCGCACTGGTACTTGCGATTGGCTCCACGATGGCCAATGCCGAGAGCAAAACCCTGAGCATCGGTTACGTTGACGGCTGGTCCGACAGCGTCGCGACCACCCACGTGGCGGCCGAAGTGATCAAGCAGAAACTGGGTTATGACGTGAAGCTGCAAGCCGTCGCCACCGGGATCATGTGGCAGGGTGTGGCCACAGGCAAACTCGACGCCATGCTGTCCGCCTGGCTGCCGGTGACTCACGGCGAATACTGGACCAAGAACAAGGATCAGGTCGTCGACTACGGCCCGAACTTCAAGGATGCAAAAATCGGCTTGATCGTGCCGGAGTACGTGCAAGCTAAAACCCTCGATGACCTGAAAACCGACGACAGCTTCAAAAAACGTATTGTCGGCATCGACGCCGGTTCAGGTGTGATGCTCAAGACCGAGCAGGCAATCAAGGACTACGACCTGACCGGTTACCAACTCAAGGCCAGTTCCGGCGCCGGCATGATTGCCGAGCTGACCCGTGCCGAGAAGAAAAACGAATCCATTGCCGTCACCGGTTGGGTGCCGCACTGGATGTTCGCCAAGTGGAAACTGCGCTTCCTGGAAGACCCGAAAGGCGTTTATGGCGCAGCTGAAACCGTGAACAGCATCGGCAGCAAAGAACTGGCAACCAAAGCGCCGGAAGTGGCCAAGTTCCTGAAGAACTTCCAGTGGGCGTCGAAAGACGAAATCGGCGAAGTCATGCTGGCGATTCAGGACGGTGCCAAGCCTGAAGCCGCTGCGAAGGATTGGGTCGCCAAGCACCCGGAGCGCGTTGCAGACTGGACCAAATGATTTGAGCTGACGTTTCTGGTCAGCACTTCTCAAGGCCCCTTGGCATAACAGCCAAGGGGCCTTTTGCTTTCTGTAGGAGCCAGCTTGCTGGCGATGGCGTCAGAAAGATCGCCATCGCCAGCAAGCTGGCTCCTACAAATGGCGATTCTGTCATGTCGCTCTAATACTAAGGTCGTCTGGAACCTGCCCCGCAGCCGCATAGAGTGGATACCGTTCCAACAATAATCTGTGCTGCGAGGATAAAAACAATGAACGACAGCATTTACCTCTCGATTCAAAACAGCCCGCGCTTCAAGGAGCTGGTTAGTAAGCGAGAAAGGTTCGCCTGGATTCTTTCGGCGATCATGCTTGGTCTCTACTCCGGATTCATCCTGTTGATCGCTTACGGGCCGCATATTCTGGGCGCGAAAATCAGCCCTGAGTCATCGATTACCTGGGGCATACCGATCGGTGTCGGGCTGATTGTCTCGGCCTTCATCCTGACCGGGATCTACGTTCGACGCGCCAATGGCGAATTCGACGACCTGAACAATGCGATTCTCAAGGAGGCTCAGCAATGATCCGGCGTCTAATGGCTCTATTGAGCATCGCAGCTTTCGCACCTGGCGCCTGGGCGGCTGACGCCCTGACCGGCGCCGTACAGAAACAACCCCTGAACATGGCCGCGATCCTGATGTTCGTGGCGTTCGTCGGCGCAACGTTGTACATCACTTACTGGGCCTCCAAGAAAAACAACTCGGCGGCCGACTACTATGCGGCGGGCGGCAAGATCACCGGTTTCCAGAACGGTCTGGCGATTGCCGGCGACTACATGTCCGCGGCGTCCTTCCTGGGTATTTCCGCGCTGGTGTTCACCTCCGGCTACGACGGCCTGATCTACTCGATCGGCTTCCTGGTGGGCTGGCCGATCATTCTGTTCCTGATCGCCGAGCGTCTGCGTAACCTGGGTAAATACACCTTTGCCGACGTGGCGTCCTACCGCCTCGGGCAAACCCAGATCCGTTCGCTGTCCGCTTGCGGTTCGCTGGTGGTGGTGGCGTTCTACCTGATCGCGCAAATGGTTGGTGCCGGCAAGCTGATCCAGCTGCTGTTCGGTCTCGACTATCACGTTGCGGTGATCCTGGTCGGTATCCTGATGTGCATGTACGTGCTGTTCGGCGGCATGCTGGCGACCACTTGGGTGCAAATCATCAAGGCTGTGCTGTTGCTGTCCGGTGCCTCGTTCATGGCGCTGATGGTGATGAAGCACGTCAACTTCGACTTCAGCGCACTGTTCTCCGAGGCGATCAAGGTTCACCCTAAAGGTGAGGCGATCATGAGCCCGGGCGGTCTGGTGAAAGACCCGATCTCCGCGTTCTCCCTGGGTCTGGCCCTGATGTTCGGTACTGCTGGCCTGCCACACATCCTGATGCGCTTCTTCACCGTGAGTGACGCAAAAGAAGCCCGTAAGAGCGTGCTGTATGCAACCGGCTTCATTGGTTACTTCTACATCCTGACCTTCATCATCGGTTTCGGCGCGATCCTGCTGGTCAGCACCAACCCGGCCTTCAAAGATGCGGCTGGCGCGCTGTTGGGCGGCAACAACATGGCGGCGGTGCACCTGGCCAACGCGGTCGGTGGCAGTATCTTCCTGGGCTTCATCTCGGCGGTAGCGTTCGCGACCATTCTGGCAGTGGTTGCCGGTCTGACCCTGGCCGGTGCTTCGGCGGTGTCTCACGACCTGTATGCCAGCGTGATCAAGAAAGGCAAGGCCAACGAGAAGGACGAGATTCGCGTCTCGAAAATCACCACCATCGCCCTGGCGGTGCTAGCGATCGGTCTGGGTATTCTGTTCGAGAAGCAGAACATTGCGTTCATGGTGGGCCTGGCGTTCTCCATCGCGGCGAGCTGTAACTTCCCGGTGCTGCTGCTTTCGATGTACTGGAAGAAGCTGACGACTCGCGGTGCGATGATCGGCGGCTGGCTGGGTCTGGTCAGTGCTGTTGGTTTGATGGTGCTGGGGCCAACCATCTGGGTGCAGATCCTGGGTCACGAGAAGGCGGTCTTCCCGTATGAATACCCGGCGCTGTTCTCCATGGCCATTGCGTTTGTGGGGATCTGGTTCTTCTCGATTACTGACAAGTCGACTGCTGCGGATAATGAGCGGGCGCTGTTCTTCCCGCAGTTTGTTCGTTCGCAGACTGGGCTGGGGGCGAGTGGGGCGGTTTCGCACTAAGGCTTTGAGTTTGTCTGTGTAATTTGTGTTGAACAGAAATGCCCTGGTCGAGAGATTGGGGCATTTTTTATTGGGCGGTTATCGGTCGGCCTGATTTTTGTTGGTCGAGTACATATCCATTGCTGCGGTAACGGCTGCTGGCGGTTTCGCCCTTACGGCGACTCACTTTTTTTCAAACGCCAAAAAAAGTAAGCAAAAAAGGCTCGCCCCGAGCGTCCGGCCCCTCGCTAAGGCTCGGCGTTCCTTCGTTCCGGCATTCATCCGGGGGCATCGCCCTCCGGTTGGCTTCGCTGGCACCTACATGCGATGAGTTCGACTGCGTCGAACGGCGCTGCGCGCCATTCCCCGGATGAACGCCTCCACTCAGCCTCCCGAAGGGGCGGGTGAGTCAAGATCAAAAGCCAAAGCAACAGCAAAATCAACGACCGGAGTGAGTTTCCTCTGTAGGAGCGAGCTTGCTCGCGAAAAACGCCCACACACCGCGCTCATCCAGACAACCCGCGCCATCGTTGACGTCCATCGCTGGCAAGCCAGCTCCTACAATTTTGACCGTGTGAACCCAATCCCCTGTAGGAGCCGGCTTGCTGGCGATAGCGTCCGTTCAGCCAATAAATATGTTGGATGACACACCGCCATCGTCGGAACGCCGCCCGCAGCAAGCCGGCTCCTACACGGGATTGGTGTACGTATCCTGAATGAGTGAGCGCAGCTGAGAAGGGCAGCGCGGTCGACCAAAGAGCCAGGTCGGCTTTCAGGCCGCCTCGGCGGCTGTGGCGGTGGTCGCCCCCTCGAGAGGCCGAGTGGAGGTTCTGCGCAGTGGGCAACCCGGC
>NZ_AKJI01000032.1:0-43053 GCF_000282415.1 Pseudomonas sp. GM60 | reverse complement strand
GGTACCACCAGCCAACGCCTAAAGCGGAACGCTCGTTGTGCTGGTATTCCTCATGCATGTCTTGTCGTTCTTTATCGAAGGTGTGACGGCCTTCGTAGGGGGCTTTGCCAGGACAGAACTCCGGTCCTTTTTCCATATAGACACGTATGGCTTCCCATTTGCCCAAGCCATGAGCAGGAGTCATTACGCCTTGTCTCACAAAGTGCACTACGTCAGCTCTGGAATCGTCGAACGCCATACCAAAGGTATAGGCGCTTGTTACCCCCACTCCAGTCACACCTGTACTGATTGAGAGCCAAGATACTGTCTCTTCCCATGGTTGAATGACAGGAGCGTCAGAACCTTCGGGGAAAAAGCAGACTTCACGACGTTGGCGGTTGAATCGAATTGGACGGGTACGGGACTTCGCTCTGGTAGTGCTCAAGATAACGTAAGTACCCAGAAGCGCGGCTATTCCTCCTCCCCAAAGACTAAAGGTCACACCGAAATGGAACATACCTGCAGCTCTGTCCCAAAAGGATTCGGAAAATGGATTTCCCCAAGTAGTAGATCCTGCAAGCAACGGCAGAACAATCAGACATGAGAAGATGAACATCATACCGAGCCCAATCATTGCCCTGGCTTGGAAAGCCTTGCCGAAATTACTACTGCCCAAGTCGAGGAATGTCTCGTTGACTTCAACGAAGCTTCCGCCGAAATCCATGGGGATTTGCCCGGTAGGCACCGGCAGTGGCGACAAAAATAGAGCCTCTCCAGTAGCAAAACAACGAGTTTCACCGGCGGCAGGGCGCTGCTGTTTAATATCGAACTCGTCGTGCTGCGCAGAGATAGGTGTCATTCGGAAAACCATAAAGGGTGTTCGGCCTAGGACGCGCCCACTGTGGGCTCTTTAGCCGGTTCGGAAAATTTCACCTTGAAGTAATCCAGCAGGTTCTGGCCTTTCGCAAATGCTTTTCTGATCTCAGCACTTTCCTTCATCAACTCATCGCTAGGTACCGCATGTTCTTCAATATGACGTGATAGTGACCAATCCAGTACTTCCTTGGGGAATCCTGCTTTGGGGCGGTTATTGATCCAGGCTGCGATGTAGCAGGGTATCGTCCAGCCACTGAAAAACTGAATTGTCAAAAAACCCCATATATATCGAAGGAATGAATGATGAGAACGATATCCTTGTCTGCACATATGGAAATAGGCGACTGAGCCTGCTTCGAATTCATCTGTTTGCCCCTTGGGTAATGCTTGAGGCCCTTCTTCCATATAGACACGTATGGCCTCCCACTCAGCTATGGCTTGGTTCAAGTTCCCGCTCGGAACGCTGACCCAAAGCACATCGCCATTTTTGTCACGAAGTCCGATCATTAGTTTGAATTCGGGGATTGCAGCATATTGAGTGATCAGTTTGCTAACTGAAACGCTTGCAATTACTTCTTCCCACGCAACATAACGAGGGGACATTCCCTTCTTGGGAACAAAAACAACTTCCCGACGCTGGCGATTGAAACGTATTGGAGGTTGATTGCTGACTTGGTGAATGGCAAATAAAAACACGCAAAGGTAAAGACTGGCAAGCGCACCCACAAAACCCCAAACCGCAATGCTTGTAAAGAAATCCAGCCAGCTACTCCAGAACGGCTCTACATCTCTTCTTATCCAAGATCCAAGCCCCGTTGTAAAAAAAAGAAAAATCAACAGGAACATCACCGCCCCGATTCCAGCTCGGGCCATAAACTCAAAGCTTCCTCGAGAAATAGCAAAGTCTAAAAAAACTTCATTGGCATAGCGGTGCAGTTGGCGCGCACTGAAAGGCAACAGCCCTGTAGGGACGGGCCTAGGTGATAAGTAGACAATCTCCGTGCCGGAGTCACTTTCAAAGTCTCCGGCATGAGGTAGTCGGTCGTATTTATGCTTCAAGGACGTGGCTCATCGTTTCCATTCAGTTATTTATCGATTCTTCTGTCTTGTTTACGTTTAGATTTGCCTTGAAATAAGTCATGAAATCTTGTCCCTGAGCAAAAGCCTTCTCGATCTTGGCGCTTTGCTCTTTCAAAGCTTGGCTTGGCTTCGCCCACTGCTCAGGCGGAAGAGATTTCGACCACTCAGAAATGGATTCAGGTAGAGATTTCATACTGAAACGATGGTCCCATTCCGCTACCCAGTACGGAAAACGCCACCAGGTGATCAGGTGTGTCAGGTACCACCAGCCAACGCCTAAAGCGGAACGCTCGTTGTGCTGGTATTCCTCGTGCATGTCTTGTCGTTCTTTATCGAAGGTGTGACGGCCTTCGTAGGGTGCTTTGCCAGGGCAGAACTCTGGACCTTTTTCCATGTAGACGCGTATGGCTTCCCATTTGCCTAGTCCATGAATAGGAGTCATGACCTCCTGTGTAAGAAAGTGCACCGTATCGGCCTTGGGATTATCTATGGCCATGCCAATGGTGTAGCTACTGATTACGCCTACTCCTGTAAACCCGGTGCTGACTGAGATCCATGCAACCGTGTCTTCCCAAGGCTGGATCACTGGTTCGTCGGAGCCATCCGGGAAGTAACAGACTTCTCGGCGTTGACGGTTAAATCGGATAGGTCGGGTACGGGCTTTGCGTCTGGTGGTGCTGATAATCGCGTACAGGCCGATCAGCGCTGCTCCCCCTCCACACCAGAGCGCTAGTGATAGTCCAAACTCAAAAAAATCGTTGAAGTAAAACCAAAAGCTTCTACCGAATGGGTTTATGAATGCTGCGAAGCCCATCAAGGTTGGGAGAACAAATAGACAAACGATAACTACCACTGTAGGGAGCGACACAGCTAATCGTGCTTGGAAAGACTTGGTGAGATTGCTACTGCCCAAGTCCAGGTAGGTGTCGTTGACTTCAACGAAGCTTCCGCCGAGATCCATTGGGATTTGCCCGGTAGGAACAGGTCGCGGTGAAAGGAACAATGCTTCGCCATTGAGGACGCGACGAGTTTCACCAGCGACAGGGCGTTGCTGTTGTATATCGAACTCGTCGTACTGCGGAAAGGTTGGTGGCATGCGGAAAGCCATGAAGGATAATCGACCTAGGACGCGGTCACTGTTGGCTCTTGAACCGGTTGGGGAAATTTCACCTTGAAATGTTTGCTTTGAAGTACGACATGAAATCTTCTCCGTTGGAGAAGGCTTTTTGAATTTTCAAGCTTTCTTCTTGTAGTTCTGTACTAGGTTTCGACCAATGCTCAACTGGCAGGGCTTTAGACCATTCAGTAATACTTTCCGGCATAGCCTTCATGCTGTATTGATGATCCCACTCTGCTATCCAGTACGGTATTTTCCACCAAGAAACAATGTGTGTGAGTAGCCACCAATATTTTCCAATTAAGCTTCTTTCTCCAGCGTTAACTTCTTCTTGCATGGTGTTGCGTGCTTGTTCGAAAGTATGTCGGCCTTCATGGGCTGCTTTTTCCGGGCAATGTTCAACGCCATGTTCCATGTAGCTTCGTATGGCTTCCCATTGTCCTAGCCCATGAAACGGAGACGGAATAGTATCGTTAATGTAGTAGGCTACCCCGTTGGCTTTATCTTCTATGGCTATTCCAAGGGTAAAGGTTTTAACGACTCCAACCCCGGTTGTGCCTGTTCCTGCCGATAGCCAGGCTATCGTTTCTTCCCAAGGGCGAATTATAGGTGTGTCCGACTTTTCTGGGATGTAGCAAACTTCGCGCCGTTGACGATTAAATCGAACTGGCGTTGTTTTTGATTTTTTAAGGGTTGTTCCCGCTATTACGTATATCGCAATTAAAGCGGTGGCTCCTGTTAATCCAAGTGCCAGATAAAAAACATAGTCAAATACGACTTCTGCTCTAGACCAGAAGGTCACTCCGTAGGGGTTTCCCCACGCTGTTGTACCCGCTAGAAACGGCGCAAATAAAAAAAAGAAAAATGCAATGAACATGGTGTTAGCTATCATGATTCGCGCTTGAAACGCTTTTCCGGAATTACTGGTTCCGATGTCAAGATAGGTGTCATTGACTTCGATAAATTTTCCACCTAGATCCACTGGCAATTGACCTGTAGGGACTGGCAGTGGTGAAAGAAACAATGCCTCTCCCGTGGACATTACCACTGTGGCTCCAGCTTTTGGGCGCTGGCTACTTACGTCGATATCACGGTGTTTGCTCTTAAAAAACATCAAATTTTACCAGTGGTGGCAGAGGTTTCCGAAAGGCTTAAAACGTCGCTTGATACTATGACCCAAGGTGCATCTGCTTTTCGTGCTCGAAACGCGATCACTTCTGACATGCTTTTGCTTTTACCCTGTTCTACAAACAGGGTTTCAATCTGGAAGCGTTTTTCGCGAACGACTTCATTTTCGCCAGGGACAGGATGATATCGCAATTCCATTGCCAATCCATGCTGTGCGTTTGATTCGTGTTGAAAAATTTCTAATCCTATCGTAAGCGGCTCGTGGGGGGCGCTCAATAATTCGAATTGATAAGACAGTTGCTCGCTCCAAGGCTCCCAATCATTTCGCTGCATATTTGTTAGCCAGTAAGCGGAAACTCCTATGCCGGTTTCATCTAGATCTCGTACAGCGATACCAGGAAACTGCAATACAACCATGGGCTTGTTTTTTATTGTCTTCAGTTCGGCTCGCGGGCTGGCTAAGTCCGCTACGCGTACTCGTTCGTCACGTAAACTGTGGTTAGCATTTTTATGCCCCCATGCGCTTTCTGATAGCCATTTGTCCAATTTGCTTTTGTTGTTGTAATTGTAGATTGCTTCTCCTGCAAGTTGCAGTGCAGTCAGTACAAAACCTATCAAGTTTACTCGCATTGCGATCGTTATTAATCGCACACCTGACGTAGTCCAGGCAACAGCGCCAGTAGCTGTTCTGATTAACTGATTCCCCGTCGCGACCGCAGACCAGCCATTTAATGCAAATTGTCCCGTATCGCCGACCAACGTCATGCTCGCACCGATCAGTGTCGCTTTGTCACCAGTCCTCAATGCTTCGGACCATCTGGCGACAGATCCTTTTTCACCGAACATGCTGGTTGCAGCGGCAGCAAAGCCAAGCGTATATGCAAATATACCGAGGCCACCAACGAGTTTACCCAGTCTTGCTGCGTTTTTTGTTTTCCCTGCGGCACTGGCGTAGTTGTCCATTACGGTAGAAATAACAGTGATGGAAATTCCTTGCGCAGCGGCAAATATTCCGCCAGTAGTTGAGGTCAGAGAGTTAATAAATGCCTGTATGTCATTGGCGTCGAGATCTGGTTTTCTTCTGAATTCTTCGTATACAGTTATAAAGCTAATAATTTGTACAACTGCAGCAGTGGTTGCAAATAAGTCGCCGCCTGCGGATAGAAAAACATTTTTTCCGAGATTTTCGAATTTTCTCTTGTTTCTGAAATCATCTACCATTCGATTGAATTCGGTTTCTTGGGCTGCAGTAAGATTTTTTATCTTGTAACCTGCTTTACATGGTCCGTCACCAATAGGGCTTATTGCAGAGCTAACACGATTCTCTAAAGCCGGGAGAGATTTTTGTAATGACTTACGTTGGGTCGAATACGGTTTGTGACTACCTGCTGGTACAAGACCTTTACGTTCCTTTGCGAGTGTTTGCTTTATTTTGTGCTTGAGCGATTTCATTTCTTTGCGAATCGAGACTAGTTTGTCTACGTCTTGCTGGAATGCGCGTATTTGATTGGCTGATGAGAATTCTAATGTGATGCCGCTTTTGCCAAATGCTTTTAAAACATCTAACCATGTCGCGCCGGGTATATGGCGTAGTACCTTTGCAGGATCTAGTGGTGCGCCATTACGCATGGCAGCCATCGCTTCATCTAATGCGTTTGCTAATCCTAATTGTTTCGCAGGATCATAAGCATTGCTGACGGCTTGACTGAAGGTTATTCCGCTTTCACTTAGTTGGAACGTTGCGGGTAGGGCAACTCTTACCAGATTGTCGAATTTTCCACTAAGCGCTTTCATATCCTCGTAGTCTTTTTTTGATAGGAATAGATCGCGAATAGACTTGGCTGCAGAGAGCATCTTTGCCTGCATGTCTTTTTGGTCGGTGCGGCTGAGTGTGTAGAATGCATTAACGCCGAAACCTGGATTTTCTTCTCGAAGTTTTGCTATAGTTTCTGTTGACTTGTCAGTTCTGCACACATCTTTGAGGCAAGCATATTCCGTGCTTAGTGCTTCGTCCATTTGATTGGAATAATTAGTATCGAAATACCAGGCGGACTTATGGAAGCGTTGGTCTTTAAGTAGACTGCTACGGTCTTCAGTAATTGCATCAAGTCGTCGGTTCCAACGCTGTAGCTGTGTTCGTTGCTGCTTTAAAAACGCCTCCATTGCGGGTCGGTCAATGAGGTCGTCAATACCATCCTGCCCCATTTTTGCGCCATACAAAGCGTCATGTGTATTATCATCCAGACTTTCAATGAAGTCTTTGTAGCGAGCATATAGTGGTTCGCCAAGGTTCTGTCGCATTCGCATCTTGGCGGCAGCTGTCGCACTTTTTAAATTGCCCGGACCGCTCCACGAAGTCTGATACTTAGCATTGATGTATTCAGAGATACTTTTTCTTTGGGTTTCATCGGTATCTTTTCTGATATTTTCAAAGCGGGGATCCTGCTTTGCAGATTCAGCAACACTGTTGCCATCAATTGTATAAAGCGACTCAATGTAAGATCCAAACACATATTTTTTCTGATTGGCTTCTGCTTCACTCCAATCAATGATCCAACTGGACACCAAATCCTGATGTTCTGCCAGATCGCGAAGCACACCCAAGTCATCTTGGACGACTAGGTACAGATGATCGTGCTCATTTTCTGCCTTAACCTGTTTTTTCAAGGTGCCCATTTGGGTCTTCTTGAACAGTTTGATCTGTTCCCAGAGATAGTCTTTGCTTTCCTCTGGTTTAGCCCCTGTAGCTGCCGGTGATTTACTCGGCTGCTCCGCCACTTCCGCAATCCATTTCTCCGCCTGACTCGGCGTCAGCAGATTAGCCGCGCCTTTCTCCGGATCAGCCTTGGTCAGGTCCACTGCCTGCATGAAGTATTCACGCTCGGACTTGTGCTTGATGACCTGCGCGCATTTGGCGGCGGTCCATTGCACTTCGGAGTAGTTGACGTAGAGCTTGCTCGAACGCGGGAAGACCAACACGGCTTCGCCTACGTTGCTTTCGCGTTTGTTGGCGGTGATCTCGCCTTTTTCCCACAGCAGTTGGGTCACGATGCCGTTCTGGATGCGGTATTCGTGCATGACGGCTTGAGGTTTTTTGTCGACGATGACGTAGAGCCAGCCGTCGCGGATCAAGCGAATGCCCAGTGGACGGGAAGTGGTCTTGTACGGCATCGCCAGTGCACTGGATGGGTCGAGCCGTTCGACGAGGCCATAACGCAGCGGGATGAGCTGGATCTTGGCCTTCATCAGGGGGCAGCCACCCAGGGAGCACTTGCCGTCGTCCTGGCTTTTTGCAACGTTGTTTGGGCTTTTGCCGGCCGATGTTGGCGTGGTCATCCTTGATTCCTGTGCAGGGTTTCGGCCCGTTCCTGGGCAATATCAGCGACCCGTTCGAGTCTCTGAGCGGGCGTTTGTTCCGACGGGGTCTTGAGTATCGCATCCAGGTCCGGATGCTCCTCCAGCGCTCGCTCGCCGAGGAACCCGTGAATGTTGGCGTAGAGGGTGATGTCGAGTTCGGTGTTGAAGCCGCGATCGTAGGAGGTCGAGGCCAGTGCGTGCAGGTGTTCCCAGCGGTGCAGCGGCATCGATTGCGCCTGATAGGACGGGAAGTATTCGTGCATGTGCTGGTCGAGACGCAGGACGATGCTGCGGAAATTCACTTCATCCAGTTGGCTGAGTTGCTCGTCGCTCAAGCGATAGCGTTTGCTGTGGTTCGGCTCAGGGGCTTTGCCCGGCCGCTGGTTGATGTGCCAGCAACCCAATGCCGCGTCGGCGGTGACGATCTGCGAGCAGGGGCCGAACAGGGTAGGGTCCTTGATGCTCTCGGCGTGACCGAGCAATGCGTGGGCCACGGCAGGGTCGGCGACGCGCAGCAGGACTTCTTCACCCTGAGGGTGCATGACGCTGGTCAGCCAGCGGAAGTGCTCGACCATTTGTGTCCAGGGTTGATCGCTGAACACCAGGTAGCCCCACTCCTGGCGGGGCTCGGCGAGAAACTTCGCGAGGATGGGATTGCTCTGTGCGTTGATCTGAACCAGGCACGGCGAGACGTCGCCCAATTCCGCCCACTGAGTGCCGAGGTAGAGCGGCTCGAACACCGGGTCATCCGACCATTGATAAAGGTGCTGGGGCAGTTTCTCGACGCTGACGCCATCCAGCAACAATCCGACGGTGCCATTCCACGGCAGGCCTTGGGGCAACCCGTTTTCCAGCGTCCAGTCGGACTTAAGCATTTTGCGCCTCCAGTTTGGCCTTCTCGCAAATCGCGCAGATCGGCTTCTTCTGCATCAACGCTTGTCGCTGCGCGGGCACCAGCAATTGCCCGGCCTTATCCGCATCCGCCTGCTTCAACGGCCCCGGCAATATCGGCGCCGCCCCCGTCCCGCTGCCCGGTCCGCCACCGGAGTTCATGTTGATCGCCGGCCCGCTCATGGTGACGCCGCCTGCATCGATCTTGATGAAGCTGCCGCCGCCGATCAGGGTCAGTTCGCTGCCGGCTTCGAGCACGATTTTCATGCCGCTGCTCAGGTGGATTTCCTGGCCCGCGTCGATGAATTGCCCGGTGCCGATCTTGATGTGCTGGTTCACGCCCACGGTCAGGTGGTCGTTGGCGCGGGCTTCGACTTTGCGGTCTTCATAAACGGTGTGGTGTTCTTCGGCCTTGAATTCGCTGTAGCTGTTCTTCTCCACGGTGTCGTGGCGTTCGTTGCCGACGCGGATCTTCTGGTCGTGTTCGACGTTTTCATCCCAGTCGCGCTGGGCGTGGAGGAAGATCTGTTCCTGGCCTTTCTTGTCTTCGATGCGCAGTTCGTTGAAGCCTGCGCCACCCGGTGAACTCAGGGTTTTGAAGGTGGTGCGGGTCTTGTTCGCCGGCAGGGCGTACGGGACGACGTTTTCCTTGTGGTACAGGCAGCCGCTGATCAGCGGTTGGTCGGGGTCGCCTTCGAGGAACGTGACGAGCACTTCCATGCCGATTCGCGGGATGGCGATGCCGCCGTAGTGAGCGCCGGCCCAGGCGGAGGAGACACGCAGCCAGCAGCTGGTCTTGTCGTCGGCCTGACCTTCGCGGTCCCAGTGGAATTGCACTTTGACGCGGCCGTACTGATCGCAGTGGATTTCTTCACCTTTGGGCCCGGTGACCACGGCGCTCTGGCTGCCGAGAATGCGCGGTTTTTTCTGCGTCAGCGGCGGGCGGTTCGGCACGTCCCACGGGGTGGCCTGGAAGCGGTTGCGATAACCCTGATGGAAGTCGTCTTTCAGGTTGGTCGTGCTGCTGGTGACCGACTCTTCCAGCACTTGCGGCTGTTTGCCTTCGTGCAGGACTTCGGTCAGCAGCCACAGGTCGTTCCATTTAGCTTTCGGGTGTTGGGTCAGGGCCAGGAAATGGCCGCTGACCAGCAACGGCTGATCGCTTTTGCCTTCGGCCAGCTGGAAGTCGCTGCGGTGACGTTCGAGGGCACGTTTGGCCAGGTGCTTGCCGCGTTCGCGGTCGATGAAGCGACCAGGGTAGTCGTAGTCTTCGAGGTCGGGCAGGGCGTCGCCACGGTGTTCGCTTTCGAGGTTGATGCGCGGTTTTTCGAAGTCGTAGTCGCGGCGGGTGATGCGGCTGGTGCGGGTTTCCAGGCGCAGGTCGAAGCGCTTGATCACCGGGTCGCTGGCGACCATGCCGGAGTCTTGCTGATAGGCCACGGGCGCGAGTTTCGGGAATACCGTCTGGTCATCGCCGAACACCAGTTTGTGGGCCGTGGCGCTGTGCTCGTAGTGGTAGTGGATACCTTCTTCCTCGCACAGGCGCTGGACGAATTGCAGGTCCGACTCATCGTACTGAACGCAGTAGATGCGCTCGGGATAAATCGCCCCGACTTTGAACTGGTAGGCATTGCTCTGGATGCCGTGCTCTTCGAGGACGAGGCCGATGATTTTCGGCACGGTGAGGTTCTGGAAGATGCGCTGGTTGATGCGGTGCGCGAGGTAGGACAGTTGCGGGCGCAGGGTCACCGCGTAGCGGGTCAGGCGTTTGCCGGAATCACCCTGGGCGGCGCGATAGATCTGGCCATGAATGCCGCTGCCATCGGGCGAGAGCTGCAAAAAGGCCGGTTTGTGCAGCAGGCTTTCGAGGTCCAGGGACGGCTTTTCACTGACCAGTTCCACCTCAAACACAAACGGCTGGCTGATGGCTTCCCGACCTTGCAGGGAAAGCACCTGGAAGTCGTTGGGGAGACCTTCGATGGTCAGGGCAAAGTGAGTCTGATTGGCCGGCGCGAACATCCCTTGTTCCTCGTGCTGTGGAGCGGCGTTCGTCGACAACCGCAAGGCGGATCAACGCACGCGAAATTCTGGAGGGGCGTAAACAACATCGACCAGCAGAGCTGGCCGATGCTTGTAACGATCAGCCGTAATTAAACGACTGGAGCACGCCAGTCATCGGAACCCGAAGTACCGGATACTTCGTGGGTCCAGGTGATTTTGCGGTAGGTGAACTGCACTTCTTCCAGGTGGGTGAAGTGCGAGTTGCCTGGATCCTGGCAGTTGTGCATTTTGTTGTTGATGGCGACGATGATCGCGTCTTCCAGTTTGGTGGTGTAGTAGTGCTCTTGAGTACCTTGAGCCGAAGTACGGTACCACTGGATAACGATTTCGCTCATGCGCTCGCCGGAGGTCAGAGCCGCTTGCAGCAGAGGCGAAGCCTTGTCGTAGACCTTGGTGATCACGACTGGCTTGTGTACGCGCTGACCGGTCGGTTGGCCGGATTGCGGGTCACGCGGGATGATCACGTCGTGGGTGAACGCCTGAACCATGACCTGGTCTTCGTGACCTTCCTGGTAGGTGTTGCCAACGGAGTCGGCAGTGAAGGCGCCGGCAGTGATCAGGCCTTGTTTTTCGCCAGTGACGGACATGTACGCTGGTGTTGCCATGGATGCTCTCCTTGCTGAATAAATTAAGGTGCCCGGGAGGCGGTATCGCCCGGTGGGTGCATGACTGTTATCAAGGTCCGTGCCAAAAACTATAAAAGACATATAAAACAAAGCGTTGAGATGGTTTTGCGACTGTTTTTAAAACCCCGCGCAAGGATCTACGCGTAATGTGCGCAAGAACTTGCGCAGCACTGCGCAACTTCTTGCGCACTCGGCTGGAGGCCCTGATTAGCCGGATGTTGTGCAGTGAAACCGGAGGATTTGCTCGGTCGATTGCGCAACTTCTTGCGCATCAAGGCGGTTGGCCATCACTGAGAGAACCCGTGTAACAAGTGCAACGAACTGCGCAGCCGGGTGGTCAAATCTGCGCTGAGATAACCGTACATTTCCCACATTCAAGGAGCGCGACATGAAAATCCTGATGGTTTTGACGTCCCACGATCAATTGGGCAATACCGGTAAGAAAACCGGCTTCTGGCTGGAGGAATTCGCGGCACCGTATTTCGCTTTCAAAGACGCCGGCGCTCAGCTGACGCTGGCGTCGCCCAAGGGAGGCCAGCCGCCACTGGACCCCAAAAGCGATGAGCCCGATGCGCAGACCGCTGCGACGGAGCGTTTTCGCAAGGATCCGGCGGCCCAGTCTGCATTGGCGTCCACCGCGTTGCTCGGCAGCGTGCGAGCCGAAGATTGCGATGCGGTTTTCTATCCGGGCGGACATGGCCCGTTGTGGGATCTGGCTGAAGACAAGGTTTCGATCGCATTGATCGAGGCGTTTTACACGGCGGGTAAACCTGTCGCTTTGGTCTGCCATGCGCCGGGCGTGTTGCGTCACGTCAAGGGCGCGGATGGCCAACCGCTGGTCAAAGGCAAGCGTGTGACTGGCTTCACCAACTCCGAGGAGGAGGCGGTGCAACTGACCGACGTTGTGCCGTTTCTGGTGGAGGACATGCTCCAGGAGAAGGGCGGGATTTATTCCAAGGGGGATGACTGGGCGAGTTATGTGGTGACCGATGGCCTGCTGCTGACCGGGCAGAATCCGGCGTCGTCCGAGGCAGCGGCTGAAGCGCTGCTAACGAAGCTGAAATAACCACGAACCTTGTAGGAGCCGGCTTGCCGGCGATAAGGCCCTAAAGAGCAATACAAATCCAAGGGCCCCATCGCCGGCAAGCCGGCTCCTACAAGGGGGGGGGGGATTAACGGAGCGTTGCGAAGCATTCCTCGATCGAGCGCCGTTGCGTCTCGGCATACAACCCCAACTCATCGATGGTCGATCGTCCCAGGGCTTGCTCGAATGCTTGCCGGTTCGAATGCTCGCCGTAGTGGGTTTGCGCGGCATCCCCCAGGTTTGACTGGAAAATCCCCGCCGCGCTGACCGGCAGGAAATCTTCGTAGACCAGCGGTTCAACCCGCAAATAGCCACCGCTGAGCAGATCTTCCAGCGACAAGGATTTAAGCGCCGGCGCTCCGACGCCTTTCTCCGTCACGAAATAGCGAAAGTACGCCAGTTCCTGTAGGCGCATGCCCTCGACGGTGTCAGGGAATTCGCTGAAGTGCTGCGTCATCAGCGCGTTATAGCGTGCGGCGTTGCCTTCGTTGGGGAAGTCCCCGAGTTCGTCGCGAGCAGCATTGAGCAAACGGTCATACAGCGCTCGTCCTTTAGGTGTGAGCGCCGCGCCGCGCTGCTCGATTTCACCGAAACGGGCGCTGTGGCTGCCGCGAGTTTCGGCCTGATCGGTGAAGGCGACAGGCTCGTCCAGCGCCTTGAAACTGGTCTGACGCAACAGGATCGGGCACTGCCGGCGGGGCGGGCCTTCGATCACCGCTTTAGGGGTAATGCCGTGGGCCGGCATTTGCGCCTGCACGATGTCGATGTCCAGCGTGCGCGGCGTCAGGTGATTGATGTGCGGGCCCTTGAACGCCACCACGTCGGCGATCAGGCGATGCTGGGCGCTGAGTTTCTGGTACTGCTCGGCGGTGACCGTCGCGCTGTGGTGCCAGCGGAAGGTTTCCAGCGCTTGCTCGACGAAGTCCTGGGCCTCGGGCTCGGTGAGGCCACCTTCGGTTTCGGCACGATCAATGAGGTTCAATGCTTTTGGCGTGAAGATCGAGCGCTTATTCAGCACCGATTGCGCAAAGGCGCGCAGCCCCAGGTCTTCGATCAATTCCAGACGCAGCAACGAGGTGAACACTCGAAACGGGCTGACTTGCAGTGCGGCTTCATGCACCGCGCGGAACGCCGTGGAATGCACCGGCACGCCGGCCGGGGTCAGGTCGTAATAGCCGACCGGTTGCATGCCCATCACCGCAAACAGCCGGGCGAGGGTGGCCAGTTCAGCGGCGGTGCCGACGCGGATGGCGCCATGACGCTCCAGGTCCAGACGCTGGATTTCGCCGGTGCTGTTCAACTGTCGGGCGATCTGCGGGTCGCTTTCCAGTACATGGCGGTTGGTCTGTTCCACCAGTTCCATCAGCGCGCCGTACAGCGGCACTTCTTCGCGGTACATGTCGGACATCGCTTTGGAGAAGCGTTGGCGGATCAGGTCAGGGCTGACAAAGCTCGGGTGGCTCATGAAAAAATTCCTGGCGCGGTGACGTAAAGGATGCGGAAAAGATCGCAGCCTTCAGCGTCGCCGACAAACGAAGAATCTTACGGACTTCATTCTTCCAAGGACTGCTTGCTCAATGCATCCTCTGGTCCTGAGGGCTTTCCGAGCGTTGGGATGCCAAAAACTCCCGATATAACCGCGCCGTACTCCCTGGCTCTTCGACCATCGGCATATGGCCGATGCCGTCCCAGATTTCTACACGCAGATCCTCGATGCCTTTGCTCCAGATCGCCACGCTGCTGACATCGATCAAGCGGTCCTTGCGCCCCCACAGCAGCAGCGCCGGGCACTTGATGTCGGGCAGTTTTGGCTCCATCGGCGGGCTGGCGCGAAAATCGCTGAAGATTTCTGCCAACTCATCCCGGGACTGTTCATAACGCTGGGCGATGGCGTCGAGCACCACGCCGGGCACCCACGGTGGTTCGGCCATGGTCATGGCGTAGAAGCGCCGGAATTCTTCTCGGGAGTGAACCAGGAACGGGTTGTGCCCCTGGGCCAGGTGGCGTTCCAGGTCACTGATTTCGGGGGCGGTGACACCGGCCGGGTCGATCAGGGCGACCGACGCGATGCGCTCCGGGTAGGTGGCTGCGAGCCAGGCCGCCATGTAGCCGCCCATCGAGTTGCCGATCACGTGGACCTTCTCGACGCCGCAGACGTCGAGCAACTGGATCATTCGTTTGGCCTGCAAGGGAATGTCATAACCGCCGCCGGCCTTGAAGCCGGTTTCGCCATGCCCCGCGATGTCGGGAATGATCACCCGGTATTTGCCGACAAAGTGCCGGGCGAAACGCAGCCAGATGTTCTTGTCGGCGCTGTAGCCGTGGAGCATCAGCACACTGCTTGACGCTTCATAAGGCCCGCCTTGCCAGGTCGAGACGGTCATTTCGGCGATGGGCACGACGATTTTGTGTAGCCGATACAGCTTGGCTTCGGCCGCCATGTTCAAGTCATAGAGCCAATAACCGATGGCCGGGTAGCTCAACCAGCTCCAGGCCGCGAAAACTGCGATAGCGACAACCAACAAAAGCATCAGGCGTCTCCCTTCTCTCTGATCAGGACAGCATGTGATCGGCGGGTTTCAGTGCCCGGGTCAATCGGTGGTAGCTGAAACTGAACCCCGGAAACATGGCGATTACATGACCGCTCTTGCTTTGATACCAACTGTGGCAGCCTCCTGACTTCCATACAGTGCGTTCCATCTCCCGGTGGATCATTTCAGTGTAGGTACGTTCTGCCTCGGGGCGTACTTCGATGCTGCGCAAACCCTGTTCTTTTAACGTGCGAATGCAGTCGAGGATGTAATTCATCTGCGATTCGATGATGAACAGCGCCGACGTGTGGCCGATGCCGGTGTTGGGACCGGTGACGATAAACAGGTTGGGGAAGTCCGGCAGGCTGGTGCCGAGGTAGGCGCGAGGGTAGGTCGCCCAGAAATCCCTGAGTTGCTTGCCGTTTTTTCCGCTGACCGGGTAGGAAATGACCCCGTCAGTGGCGTCGTAACCGGTGGACCAGACGATCAGGTCCACGTCGATATGCTGCCCGTCCTGCATGACAATGCCGGTTTCGTCGATGGCGGCAATGCCTTGCTCGCGGCTGTGCAAGGTCACGTTGTCGCGGCCGAGTGCCGGGTACAGGGTGCTTGAAACAATGACCCGTTTGCAGCCGATGGCGTAGTCCGGTGTCAGTTTTCGTCTGAGTTCAGGGTCGGGCACTTGTCGTTTGAGGAAGCGCAGGGCGTGTTGCTGGACCATGCGGATGGCCGGTTTCGAATATTTGAAGGCAATCACCCGGGTTTCGAATTGCCAGTAGATCATCCAGCGCAGCAGCTTGTAGGCGGGTTTGAGGCCGAGCAACCAGCGCTGGAAAGGCCCAAAAGTGCGGTCGCCCCGTGGCAGCACCCAGTGCGGTGTGCGCTGGAATACATGCAAATGCTCGACGTCCGGAGCAATCGCCGGGATCACCTGGGCCGCGCTGGCGCCACTGCCAACGATGGCGACGCGTTTATGCCGATAGTTGTAGGCGTGATCCCAATGGTTGGTATGAAAAGTCTTGCCCTGAAAGCGCTCCTGGCCCTCGAAGCGTGGGACGACGGGCTGGCTCAGCGGCCCTGTGGCGTTGATCAGGAACTGCGCGTAGAACGTGCCTTTGCTCGCGGTGTGCACTGCCCAGCGTTTGGCGTCGTCGTCCCATTCGACGCGTTCGACGTTCGCCTCCAGTTCCACCCTGTCGCGCAGGCCGAATTGCTCCACCACGTGCTGCGTGTAGCGGTGCAATTCGGCTTGTTCGGCGAACATTTGCGTCCAGCGATAGGGTGCAAAGGACAGCGAATACAGCGGCGAGGGCACATCGACGGCGGCGCCGGGGTAAGTGTTCTGGCACCAGGTGCCGCCGAAGAAGTCCCGACATTCCAACAGACGAAAATCATCGATGCCGGCCTTGAGCAAATTGATCGCCGCGCACTGGCCGCCGAAACCGCTGCCGATGATCAACACTTGGAAAGTCTGCATGGGCCTCCTTTTTTCTCGTTATTTGTCTCTTCAGGTATAGCCAAACATTCGGGGCTCGCCTCCTGTCTATACCGCGGTATTCAGACTGCTGGCCGGTGATGGCTATTTGACGTTGCCCTGTTAGACTTCGAGCACACCCGCAACCCCAGGTGTGATCAGGTTCCGTTCAGCGGTACAGAGGCCTTATGGGAAAAACGGGAGGAAAAGGACTTTCACTGGCCAGGAGGCTCTATGCATCGCGAAGCCTGGGGCTAGCCGCGGGACTGGTGTGTGTGGCCGCCGCGATGTACCCGCTCGATCCGCCATTGTGGGTCTGGGCGATGATGCTCTTCAACGGAATCTTCTGGCCACACGTGGCCTACCAATGGGCGCGTCGGGCGAAGGTTCCCTACCATGCCGAACACCGTAACCTGCTGGTCGACGCCTTTCTCGGCGGCTTCTGGGTCGCCGCCATGCAATTCAATCCGCTGCCCAGTGCAACCACCATTGCCATGATGGCAATGAACAATGTGGCCATTGGCGGTTTGCGATTCCTGCTGGTGGGCACGGTTGCGCAACTTCTGGGTGTTTGCGTCGGATACTTTCTGTTTGCGCCAGCCTTCATTCCTGAAACCAGTCAACTGCAGCTGTACGCCTGTTTACCCTTGCTGTGTCTTTATCCGTTGGCGCTGGGCTGGATCTGCTTTCGCCAGGCCACCACGCTTGGCCGGCAAAAGCGCGAATTGCTTGCCCTGAGTCGCACCGATAGCCTCACCGGCCTGCTCAACCATGGTGCCTGGAAGGACCAGTTGGAAGTCGAATTCCAGCGCTGTAAACGACAAAATCGGGGTGGGGCTATTGCGTTGATCGACGTCGATCACTTCAAAGCCATCAACGACACCTACGGGCATGTCGCCGGCGATATCGTCTTGCGGCAGTTGAGCAAGGTGCTCAAACAGAACCTTCGGGCGACTGACGTGGCCGGCCGCTACGGCGGTGACGAGTTCTGTGTGATTCTCCCGGACCTTGCGCTTGGCAGCGCCGCGGCGGCCATGGATGCCCTGCGGGATCGTTTCGCCACCCTCAGTTACGAACAGAGCCCGGCGCTGAAAGTCAGTCTGAGCATCGGCCTTGCGGCTTTCACTCAGGCGCACACAGACGCGACGCTCTGGCTCAACGACGCCGATCAGGCGCTCTACCAGGCCAAGACTACCGGTCGCAATCGGGTCATCTGTAGTGGCGAGGGCGAGCCTCGTCACGAACTGTTCGACCCAGTCTGAAAGACTGCACAAATCCCTTGTAGGAGCCGGCTTGCCGGCGAAGAGGCCGTCAGCGTTACATCTTCATTGGCAGTTCACCGCTATCGCTGGCAAGCCAGCTCCTACAGGGTTTTGCACTGTCCTTGCTGGCGATGGCGTCAGAACGGCTCACACTGCAATTACTCTTTAACGCTCATAAACTCTTCTGCCCAACGGATGTATTCCTCAGGCTGCGTATAGGTATGCGTCAGTTCCGTAGCGCTCAAGTCCGAGGTCTGGGTGAGGATCTGCCGCTGCTCGCGCAGGCTGTCGTAAGTCGCCTTGATCGCAGCAAAGTAAGCGCCATGACCGTCGATGGTGACCCGCACGCCCAGCTCCGCCAGACGTTTGTCGTCGCGCAGCAGCGGGTTGCCGTAAGTGACCAGCATCAGTGGCACGCTCAGGTGTTCGGCGATCTGTTCGAGGTGGTCGAAGTCCCGCACGCCCACCATGCAAATCCCGTCCGCACCGGCCTTCTGGTACTGCTGGGTGCGGCTGATGATTTCCTGCACCGGCAGGATGCCCGCGTGGGTGCGGGCGATGATGGCCATTTCCGAGTCAACCCGGGCTTCCAGCGCTGCGCGGATCTTGCCGACACCTTCGGCGACGCCGATCAGGTCGGTGGACTTGCGGCCGAATTGCGCCGGCAGCAGGGTGTCTTCGATGGTCAGGGCGGCGATGCCGGCACGTTCGAGTTCGACGATGGTGCGCATCACATTGAGGGCGTTGCCGTAGCCATGGTCGGCGTCGGCGATTACCGGCAATTGGGCGACACGGCCGATGCGAGTGGCCTGCTCGGCGAATTCACTGAGGGTGATCAGGGCGAAGTCGGGTGCGCCCAGCACTTGTAGCGACGCGACGGAACCACCCAGGATCCCCACTTCAAAACCCAGGTCCGCGGCAATGCGTGCCGACATCGGGTCGAAAACCGACGCGGTGTGATAGCAGGTTTTGGAAGCGAACAGTTCACGGAAATTACGGCGCAAATCTTGATGTGAAAGCCTGGACATATGAGTTCCACCAATGGAATGGAAGGGCTTGAGCAAAAGTGTCAACGCCGAAAAAACAAAAGGCTATCACGCAAAGGGGGGAAGAATGATGACGAATTTGCAGAGCGGGCCTGATCGAAACCGCCATTGAGAGGCGTGAGGTTGCTTCAAGCCGCCGCAGCCTGCTGCTGTTGATTGAGCAGCGGCACCGCGCGTACCGAGTTGCCGGGTTGCAGTTGCAAGCGTTTGGCGGTGAGCCGGTCGACGATCAGGCTGTTGCCCACTCGCCTGGCAGGGGCGGCGGTGATGCGGCAGTTTTCCAGTCGGCGGTTGTGGATCAGCCAGACCGGCGCCTGGTCGTCTGGCGTGCCGATGACCAGCGATAGCGCCTGGCTGTCGCGCACCGTGCGGATTTTCGACAGCGGTGCTTCGATGACCGGGCCGGCGTCGAAGATGTCGATGTAACCCTTGTGCGTGAAACCTTCGGCGGTGAGGATTTTCAATGCCGGTTCGGTATTCGGGTGAGCCTTGCCGATCACGGCCTGGGCCTGTTCGGTGAGCAGGCAGGTATACAGCGGTTGGCGTGGCATCAGTTCGGCAATGAACGATTTGCTGCCCAGCCCCGACAAGTGATCGGCATGGTTGAAATCCATCTTGAAGAAGTGCCGGCCCAGGCTGTCCCAGAATGGCGAGCAGCCTTGCTCGTCGGCGCTGCCACGCAGTTCGGCGATGAGCTTCTCGCCGAACAGGTGCGCAAACTCGGCAGCAAACAGCAAGCGCGCCAACGACAACAATCGACCATTGCTGCCGTGGCGTTGATCGTGACGCAGGAACAGGGAGCAAATCTCCGATTGCCCGGTCATTTCGTTGTTCAGGAACAGTGTCGGGATTTGCCGCCGGATGCCCAGATCCGGTGACGCACTGACTGTCAGTCCCACTCGATAGTTGTACCAGGGCTCACGCAGGCCAACGGCCCCCGTCAGGGCGCTGACACCCACTACTTGCTGATCGTCGTCTTCGAGCACGAACAGGTAGTCGGCATCGGCGCGTTCAACCTGCTCCGCGAAAGTTCGTTGCGCCCAGCGCACCCGGTGCGCCAGGCGGTCCTCGCTGGCGGGCAGGGTGGTAAAGCCGGGGCCGGCCTGCCGGACCAGCGCCAACAGGGCGGGCAGGTCGGTGATCTGGACCGGACGGACAATCATTTTGCAGCTCCTTCTACACGCAGGTTCGAGCGCTGTCGTTGGGCACTGGACGCGATGATGCTCACAGCGCGATCACCCGGATCGGGCTGCCGTCGGTGACATTCAGTGCCTCGCACATCTCGGCGCTGAGGACCACGGGTTGCCCGGCGGTGTAGTCCAGATCGGCGACGATGGCGCGATAGTTTCGCAGTGAATCGTTGCTCACCAGGTAGCGTCCTCGGGCATCGATGGTCGAGCCCGGTGTGGCGGTGCCATTCTGGCTTTGCGCGATAGAGCGGATGTTGGCGAGACGTGCATACAGGGTCGGGCCGCCGTCGAACAGGTCGATGTAGCTGTTGGTCTCGAACCCCTCGCGTTCAAGGATATCGAAGGCCTCCTGGCCGTCGGGGTGAATACGGCCGATGCAGTCCCGCGCGGCCTGGGGCAGCATCGGCACGTAGATCGGATATTGCGGCATCAGTTCGGCAAGAAATGTCCGGCTCTCCAGTCCGCAAAGCCGCTCGGCCTCGGTGTAGGGCAGGTCGAAGAAGTGTTTGCCCAGCGCATCCCAGAATGGCGACCGTCCTTCTTCATCGCTGAAGCCGACGATTTCGGTGATGACCGCTTCGGCAAAGCGCGGCAGGTGCGCGGCGATGAACATCAGGCGCGCCCGTGACAGCAATTCGGAGGACGGTGTGCGCACCAGTGCCGCATCGATGTGAAACCCACGCAACAAGGTGTGGCCACTGAGGTCGTGGCACAACGAAAGCGCCGGCACGCCGTGCTCGATGTTCAGCTCCCGCGAGGCGCTGGTGAAGTGCCGGTTGCGCAGGCTGTAGAAGGGTTCGCCGAAACCGGCAGTGGCGAGGATTTCCGAACAGCCCGCGAGGCGCCGGGTGGTCAGGTCCTCCAGCACGAAGAAGTAGTTTTCCGGGCCATGCTGTTGCACGTTTTTATCGAACGAGGCGCAGGAGTCGAGAATCCGCTCGCGCAAGCGTTCGGTGTTGTCCGGCAGGGACGTCACGCCGACCAGGCTTTCTTGCGCCAGTCGCTGCAACTGGGGCAGGTCGGTTAACTCCACTGGGCGTAAGACCAGCATGGATGCACTCCTGTATCAAAGGGTTCGGCGGTTGGCACGAACCTGACTATCACTGTCGGTTTCCACGCATTGAATCGGCGGTCGCTTGATGCTGTTTGCCAGGCGCCACTCTTTTTCTTATCCAGTCAGTCGCTGCTGGCCGCAGGCAGCGTCATGCTGACACTGTCGGTCGGGTTCTGGGTGCGGAGGCGGTGGTGCATGTTGCTGGAAGCGGGCATCCGGGCTCCTGCTGGATGAGGGTGTTGTTTAGATTAGCCGTTACGGCAGTATTTATGGAACGATCGCCCCATGTCTAGTGAATTTTTGCTCGGCCATTTCTGGCCCTAAAATGGGGCGAAATGCCCGTATGTCGGGGGCTACACCAAAGTCGCTCAGCCTTGTAGGTCCTCGCTTACAGGGGTGTCGGAGATAGCGGTTTTTTAAGGGCGACAAGCGTTGGCAAGGGCTAAAACGAAACGCCCCCAATCGTGTTTCTTACGGCACAATTGCGTGATTGTTGGCGGCGTGACGCTGTTTTCCTTTCCTTTTACCGAGTGATCCTTCGTGCAGGCGACCCGTTTGACCCTGATGTGCCACGCTCGAACCGTCGCACAGAAATTGGCGCGTTTTCCTACGGATGAGCCGGTGGAGATGGATTGGCAATCGGCAAGAGGTTCGTTGGGTTCCCGACTCAAGAAGGCATCGCGCCTGTTCTGCGGTCCGGAATTGCGGACCCGGCAAACCGCCGGGTTGTTCGCCGATGACGTGGAGATTGTCGAGGCGCTGAGGGAGTGTGATTTCGGACGCTGGAATGGCGTGCGGATCGACGACCTGCAGCGTTCCGAACCCGAGACCTTGCAGGCCTGGCTCGATGATCCGCGTTCGGCGCCTCACGGTGGCGAGTCGGTAGCGCAACTCGGCGAGCGGGTGGCCGCCTGGCTGAAAACGCTGGAGGCAACACCGGGGCACTGCGTTGCCATCACCCACCCTTTTGTCATTCGCGCGGCGTTGACCCATGTGCTGCAAAGTCCCGCGTTCAATCTGATCGATGTCGAACCGCTGTCAGCCATCGAATTGCGCTTCAATGGTCGCTGGCGCTTACGTGTGTTGGGCACAGACCTTGAGGGAGCCTGTTGATGAAAAAACTGATGGTCATCGGCATCGGTGCCGGCAACCCCGACTACATCACGATGCAGGCCGTGAAGGCTCTGAACCTCGTCGATGTGTTTTTCCTCATGGAAAAGGGCCAGAGCAAAGACAAGCTGATCGACCTGCGCCGTGAGATTTGCCAGCGCTACATCACTGATCACACCTACCGTTTCGTTGAAGCCCACAGCCCGGAGCGCGAGCGCGGAGAGGTGGACTACAAGGCCAGTGTGGAAGACCTGAACCTTGCCAAGCAGATGACCTTCGAACGGCTGATCAATGAGGAAATGTCCGACGGCCAGTGTGGCGGATTTCTGGTGTGGGGTGATCCGGCGTTGTACGACAGCACCATTCGGATCTTGCAGGCTATTCTGGCGTCCGGCCGCTGCGTCTTCGAGTTCGACGTGATCCCCGGTATCACCAGCGTTCAGGCATTGGCAGCCCAGCATAAAGTGCCGCTGAACCGGATTGGGCGCTCATTCGAAATCACGACGGGCCGCCGGCTGGCGGCAGGGCAGGTGAGCGATGCCGACAGCCTGGTGGTGATGCTCGACGCGGAAGATTCCTACCATCAGGTGGCTGATCAGGAGACAGAGATTTACTGGGGGGCTTACCTGGGGACACCGGATGAAATCCTCATCAGCGGCAAGCTCAAGGACGTGGCGGATGAGATCGAGCGAGTGCGCAAGGCGGCGCGGCTGGCTAATGGGTGGATTATGGATACGTACCTGCTGCGCAAGCCTTGAGAGATTCGGTGTCTGACCTGACGTCATCGCGAGCAGGCTCGCTCCCACAGTAGATCTCCAATATCCACGGTCCCCTGTGGGAGCGAGCCTGCTCGCGATGAGGCCCTTGAGTGCACCTCAAACCGTCGTGCTGGCCTCCCGCCCAAACCGCTCCCGATACACCGACGGCGGCACGCCGACCACGTTGCGAAACGCCACCCGGAAACTTTCCACCGAGCGATAACCACACTGCTCGGCGATCTGGTCGGTGTTTCTGCTCGTGCTCTCCAGCAATTCACGGGCCCGCGCCAGGCGTTCATGCTGCAACCACGCTTTGGGCGGCATGCCTGTGGCTTCGGTAAACCGACGCAGGAATGTCCGTTCACTCATGGCCGCCTCGCTGGCCAGGTCGCGGACCTCCAGCGGTTCATGCAAACGCTCCCGAACCCACTGCATCACGCGGGAAAGATCGCTGCGCGGCGTAGGACTGACCGGCGTCGGAATGAACTGCGCCTGGCCGCCGGTGCGTTGCGGCGACATCACCAGCCGTCGTGCCACCGAGTTGGCCACCTGAGTGCCGAAATCCCGTGCCACCAAATGCAGGCACGCATCGATACCAGCAGCACTGCCCGCCGAAGTGATCAGTTGGCCCGAGTCGACGTAGAGCACGTCAGGGTCCACCAGGATGTTCGAGAACCGCGCCGCCAGTTCCGAGGTGTAGCGCCAATGCGTGGTGGCACCGTGACCGTTGAGCAAACCGGTCGCTGCCAGGACGAACACGCCTGAGCAGATCGACAGCAACCGTGCGCCTCGCGCATGGGCCTGGCGCAGGGCGGTAATCAACGCTTCAGGCACCGCAGCGTTGCGATCACGCCAACCGGGAATGATGATGGTTCGGGCGTCGCCGAGCAGTTCCATGCCGCCATCGGCCAACACCTGAATGCCGCCCATGGCGCGCATCGGGCCCTGATCCACGGCGACGATCCGGTGTTCGTACCACGGGAAATCGAACTCCGGTCGCGCCAGGCCGAATATCTCCACGGCGATGCCGAATTCGAAGGTGCAGAGGCCGTCGTAGGCCAGAATCGCGACTAATCCAGGGCTGAGCTGCATTTGGCGGAAAATTCCCGGTAGGTGTCTTGTGCGCCACTTTAGCCGCAAGCGCACGGCGGATAAAGTCTTCTCACACCCACCCAAACGTTGGAGTACCGCTCATGACCAGCCTGGTCCGCAACATTCCCGCCGCCCCATCGGCCATTGCCCTGATGCATTTCAGCAACCGTCTGACCTTTGAGACCGATTGTTCCGACGTCCACGGCAGCCAGCAGGCAGGTGAAGTGGATTTTGTGCTGGTGGACGTGCGCGGTCCGCTGGCGTTCGAGCGTGGTCATGTGCCGGGCGCGATCAATCTTCCGGGGCGACTGCTGACTGCTGAGCGGGTGGCTGGCTATGCCAAATCCACGCTGTTCGTGGTTTATTGCGCCGGGCCGCATTGCAATGGTGCCAACAAGGCCGCGGTGAAACTGGCGGCTCTGGGCTACCCGGTCAAGGAAATGATCGGCGGAGTGACCGGGTGGCTGGATGAAGGGTTTGAGTTGAGTACTGAGGTGCAACGGCCAACCGCCATCGGCTGCGAATGCTGAAAACGCAGTTCCGACATGAAATGCATTCCCTTGTAGGAGCTGGCATTCCCTTGTAGGAGCTGGCTTGCCAGCGATGGCGGCCTCAGGATCGACGTAAGTTTCCAGAGCTTTCGCCAGCAAGCTGGCTCCTACAGTTTTGGGGTGTTCTTGCGATCTTTGGCTACCGCCCACCACTCATCCAGCGTCGCCTGCAACCAGTCAAAAACGGCGGCATGGGCGGCGCTGTCCGGTGCTCCTCGTGGCAGCGGCGATTCATCGGCAAAGTGCGCATTGAGCGTTGCCACCGATTCGGCATTCCACTCCGGATGAAACTGCAAACCCACCCGCGCAGGCCCTGCGCGATACATCTGCTGCTTGCACTGCGCGCTGCTGGCCAGTAGCTGCGCGCCAGGCGGCAAGTCGATGGCGTCTTCGTGCCATTCCAGCACCTTCAATACCTGGCCATCGGCAAAGCGCACTGGCGTCCAGCCGGTTTCGGTCCGATCCATTCGCCGCACATTCCCGCCCAGACTCAGCGCCAACAGCTGCGCCCCCAGACAAATCGCAAACACCGCCGCGCCCTGTTCCAGGCTGCGCGCGAGCCACTGGCGTTCAGCCTCCAGCCATGCGGGGCCGGCGTTGGACTCATAGGGCCCGCCCAATAAAACCGCCGGTTCCGCGCTGACTGGCGGCAATTGACCGAGGTCGGCGCGGTAGACGTTCAGCGACAATCCCCGGGAGGCAGCCCAGTCGGCAATTGCACCCGGTCCTTCGGCGGGGTGGTGCTGGATCAGGTTCAAGGTGCGAATCTCATCGTTCATTCAGCTCGCCTTTTTTATAAGTATTTGTCGCATATGCACAATTTACGCGCCTGAAGCCGCTCTAGACTGCCCGCCACTTCGGTTTTCTCCAACAAAAAAGCGCTGACCGAACGCTACCAATCGAACGCTGCCAATAAAAGCCTCCGCCCACAGGAGTTATAAATGAAGAAGCTAGTGATGTTCGGTGCCCTGGCACTGTCGATGTTGTCCCTGACCGCTGTGGCCGATGACGCCAAGCCGATCCGCATCGGTATCGAAGCCGGTTACCCGCCATTCTCGATGAAAACCCCTGACGGCAAACTCACCGGTTTCGACGTCGATATCGGCGACGCGCTGTGTGAGCAGGCGAAACTGAAATGTACTTGGGTCGAGCAAGAGTTCGACGGCCTGATCCCGGCCCTGAAGGTCAAGAAAATCGACGCGATCCTGTCGTCCATGACCATCACCGACGACCGCAAGAAAAACGTCGATTTCACCATCAAGTACTACCACACCCCGGCGCGCTTCGTGATGAAGGAAGGCACCGACGTCAAGGATCCGCTGACCGAGCTCAAGGGCAAGAAAGTCGGTGTGCTGCGCGCCAGTACTCACGACCGCTTCGCCACTGAAGTGCTGCAACCGGCCGGTATTGTCCTGGTGCGTTACGGCTCCCAGCAGGAAGCCAACCTGGACATGGTCTCCGGTCGCCTCGACGCGATGCTGGCCGACTCGGTCAACCTCGACGACGGTTTCCTGAAAACCGACGCAGGCAAGGGCTTCGCTTTTGTGGGTCCAACCTACGAAGACGCCAAGTACTTCGGCGGCGGCGCCGGCATCGCTGTGCGCAAGGGTGATAAAGAGCTGGCGGACAAATTCAACACCGCCATCACTGAAATCCGTGCCAACGGCAAGTACAAGCAAGTGCAGGACAAGTACTTCAATTTTGATGTTTACGGCGAGTAATCCAGCCGTATAAGAAAGTGGCAACCGTGTAGGCGGTTGCCACTTTTTTTATGTGCCGGTGTTTTTTTTTGCCAACATATTTTCCTGTAGGAGCTGGCTTGCCAGCGATGACGGCCGCACATTCAACATCAATGTGACTGTTGGATCGCCTTCGCCGGCAAGCCAGCTCCTACAGGTTTCGTGATCCTGAGCGTCGGTTTCGACAGGAGTTTTTATGCAACGCATCGACCACCCATTGCCCTGGAGCCACCTGGGCTCCGAACGCACCCTCAGCGTATTTCGTTACGGCACGGGCTCGCGCAAGGTCTACATCCAGGCCAGCCTGCACGCGGACGAACTGCCGGGCATGCGCACGGCGTGGGAGCTGAAAAAACGCCTGGCCGAACTCGAAGCCCAAGGTCAGTTGCAAGGCGTGATCGAGTTGGTTCCCGTGGCCAATCCCATCGGCCTGGACCAGCACCTGCAAGGCAGCCACATGGGCCGTTTCGAACTCGGCAGTGGCAAGAATTTCAACCGTTCGTTCGTTGAACTGAGCTCGCCGGTCGGCGAGCTGATCGGTGATCAGTTGGGCGCCGATGCCCAGGCCAACATCGCGTTGATTCGTCAGGCCATGGGCCAGGTTCTCGACGGTTTGCCTGCACCGAAGTCGCAGCTGGAAGCCATGCATCGCTTGCTGCTGCGCCATGCCTGTGACGCCGACATCACCCTCGATCTGCATTGCGATTTCGAAGCGGCGATTCATATTTATGCGCTGCCGCAACACTGGTCGCAATGGAAGTCCCTGGCGGCTCGACTGAAGGCGGGCGTTGCGCTGCTGTGTGAGGATTCCGGCGGCAGTTCTTTCGATGAATCCTGTTCTTCGCCATGGCTGCGCCTGGCAAGGGCATTCCCCGAGGCGGCGATTCCACCGGCCAACCTGGCGACAACACTGGAGCTGGGCAGCATGGGCGATACCCGGGTCGATCAGGCCCAGGCCAATTGTGAAGCCATTCTCGGGTTCCTTGCCGAACAGGGTTTTATCAAAGGCACCTGGCCGGCGGCACCGAGTGAATGTTGTGAAGGCATGCCGTTTGAAGGCACGGAATACCTGTTTGCGCCGCATCATGGCGTGGTCAGTTTCCTGCGCGAGGCCGGTGAATGGGTCGAGAAGGGCGATGCACTGTTTGAAGTGGTTGACCCGTTGAGCGACCGGGTGACCACCGTACGCGCCGGCACCAGTGGTGTGTTGTTTGCGATTGATCGCGGGCGGTATACGCAACCGGGGACGTGGCAGGCGAAAGTCGCTGGGCGTGAGGCGATTCGGGTTGGCAAACTCATCAACGACTAACGCCGATACACTTGTAGGCGCTGCGGGCGGCGTTCCGACTTGCCAGCGATGAGGCCCTTGAATTTGGCAGTGCCCTTGCGGCCGCCATCGCTGGCAAGCCAGCTCCTACAGGGGGGCGTGTGTTGCTTGAAAGAGATGTTAGGCTCAACCCCGAATCCTGCGCTCTGTGAAGGAAGGTTTATGTTGAAGGTTCTCGCTCTGCTGACACTCCTGGCGTCCGCCGCCGTCCACGCTGAAACCCCGCTGCATACCGATCTGCCGCTCAAATACCTGGAGCAGGCCAACCCCGAATCGGTCAATCAACCCCTGGTGATTTTCCTCCACGGCTACGGCAGTAACGAACAGGACTTGTTCAGCATCAAGGATGAATTGCCTGTCCACTACAACTACCTGTCGGTGCGCGCACCGATGGTCATGGAGGAGGGCAGCTATCAGTGGTTTCGCAAGAAGGGAGAAGGTGCCTACAACGGCGAGACGGATGACCTGAAGGCCAGCGGCCCGGTGTTGCTGGATTTCGTCGCACAGGCTGCGAAGAAATATCACACAGTACCGAACAAGGTTTACCTGGTGGGCTTCAGCCAGGGCGCGATCATGTCTTACGAGGTCGCGTTGCGTCATCCCGAAGCCGTGGGCGGGATCGCGGCGTTGAGCGGGCGAATTTTGCCGGTGCTCAAGTCCGAGCTCAAACCCGATGAAAAACTTCAGAAGCTGGCGATTTTCATCGGGCATGGCACGGCGGACAAACGCCTTCCCTTCAACGACGGCACCGAGGCGAACAGCCTGTTGCAGAGCCTGTCACTCAAGCCCGAATTTCATGCCTACCCAGGCGTTGGCCACAACATCAGTGCCGCCGAAATGCAGGATTTGAGCGCCTGGTTGCAGCGCCTCAACCCCTGAGCCTTACTTGCCGCTGACGATCTGTTTAACCAGCGCTTCGTGGCCGGCATTGTCGCTGAGACGGGAAATCACCTTTACCAGCGCCATGCGCGTGCCCGAGGCGGCCATCAGCGTGGTATCGAGGGTCTTGCCGCCGCCCTGGGTGGCGATGCTGTCGATCTCCCGCAGACCGAGGCCGGTGCCTTTCTGGGTCAGGCTTTTCTCACTGAGCTTGGTGAAATCCGGCAGTGCCTTGGCTTGTTGAGTGGCGAAGTCGGACGCCGTGGTATCGAGGAATTCACCGTCGTTGTCCTTGGCGTTGACGCCACCAGGAATGGTGTTTTCAGCGGCAATCACTACGGTTTTCGTGGTTGCGTTGGTGTACATGGTGCCACTCGCACCGGTCGCGTCCGCCGGCAGCGGGTTGGCAACGAAGCCCTTGGGCAGGTTGAATTTGAATTTTCCGCCCAGCATCGAGACGTTCTGCGCGGGCGCTGTCTCTTTAGCCGCCTGTGCATTCAAAGCCCCCAGGCTGGCAGCCACTGCCAGCAGCAGGACAACGGCTTTTTTACTCAACAGTGACATTCAAAATCTCCAGGGTGGTCTCGCGGTGGGGGCGATCATCCCATGGAGGTCGTGGAGCATTCCAGTGTGGGCTAACGGGTGGTCGGGTTCTGGTGAGCGAAAAGCTTTTGAACCTCGCGTTTACGGCTAATCAACGTATTTACGAAGGCTTGTTTAACCGCGCGCAGCGTTACTTCATGAAAGCTACAACACCTTGCGTCGTTGCCTACAGGTACGTAAGAATCCGCCGGCTTGTGCGCTTTTGGGGTGGGTTCTATTGTTTTCCGGTCGCTGAAAACACAGTGATCGGGTTTGGTAGACCCTCAGCATCGACGCATAGCGTCACCTTGTTCGGCCCTTTCTCAGGGCTGTGCTTTATGGTGGCCATGCGCAGGGCTCCTTCGGGGGCGCCGGTTCCGATGCCCGGTCTACCAACCTTCGTATGGCCGCCACCCTCCGTTTGGTAGCGAGAGGTTGATGGCTCCTTCTAAGTAGCATCGGAGCTCCATCTATGCCCAAACCAACACCCAATCCCCCCAACCCGGACCTGTCCGCTCCACCCCAAAGCACTGACCAAGAGAAGCTCGAAGAGACCATCAAACTCGGCCTCGACTTTTACGCCAATCCTGCCGCGCACATTGCCATGATCAACGCCACGCCAAGGCAACTCCACAGCATGTTCAGCGTCAATCCGGAGCTCGATGTCCAGACCCTGCTCAGCCATGCGTGCGAGTCGCTGGCATCGGCCAATGTCATGGCCATGGACCTGGCGGATCATATGGAGGGGACCCGTCGCAATTCGCTGTTGGGTATTGCGCAGGTCATCATGCTTGGGGAGCTGGCGGTGAACCAGGCGCTGGATAAACTCGACGCCGCCGAGTAATAGGGATGCCCGTGGTGAGAGGCTGGCCCTCACCACGGGGATTACGCTGTTACACGTCGCGGCGCACCGGGTAGCTCTCGATCACGTCCAGAAACTCGATCCGACGGTCGCTGGCCAACAGCTCCGGCAACAGCTTTTCATAGTCCTGGCGATACGGCTTGCTCAGGTGACGCGTGATGAAGTCATCCTTGCTGCAGTTCCAGGTTTCGTAGAGCACCAGAGTGTTCGGCTCGTCCTGCAATTGGTGGACCCAGGTGTTGACGAAGTCCGGCTCGGCCGACATCTGGTGCACCACATCCAGCAGGCGCTCCTTTGTTTCGGCGAAGCGTTCCGGTTTGGCTGGCAGGTAAACGATAAACGCGACTCGATCACTCATTTCATCACCTTCGCATGCGGGGGAATGGATTACTGCGCCTGGTTCTGCGGGAACAGATTGCGACGGGTTTCTTCGTCGAATTCCGCTTTCAGTACCAGCTTCTCTTTGAGGCCGTGAGCACGTACGGCCGCCGGGCGAGCGCTGATTTCATCGAACAGGCGCTTGACGTTCGGGTACGCCGCCAAACCGTTTTCGCCGAGGATGTATGGCGCGTAATTGGCCCAGCCCCACAGCGCCATGTCGGCGATGCTATAGGTGTCGCCGGCCAGGTATTGATGGTCGGCCAGGCGCTGATCGAGCACGCGGTAATGACGCTCGACTTCCTTGAGGTAACGGTTTTTTGCGTAGGCCAGGTCTTCCGGGGCGTGGTGCAAGAAGTGCACTGCCTGACCCGAGAATGGCGACAGGCCGGTGGCGATGAACATCAGCCACGACAGCAGTTCGGCCTGGCCGGCAACGGAGGTCGGCAGGAAGCGCTGATGTTTTTGCGCGAGGTGCAACAGGATCGCCTGGGAGTCGAACACGGTGGCGTCGCCATCGACCAGCGCTGGCACTTTGGCGTTCGGGTTGATCGCCAGAAAGGCTGGCTGGTGTTGCTCGCCCTTGAAGGTGTCGACGCCGATCAATTCGTACGGCGTTTGCAGTTCTTCAAGCAGCAGGGCGACTTTCATCGGGTTTGGCGAAGGGTGGAAAAAGAATTTCATGGTGTAGGCCTCAGTCAGTGGTTGGTCAGGAACTGAGGCTGATAGTGGGCGAAACCCGTTCGATTGACGTACGGGGTTGTTGTTCTACTCGTTCGAAATAGTTGAACGGGTTGCGGGCGTTGCCACCGGTTTGGCCAACAGGCGCCGGGTGACGCCGAGCATGGCGACCGACACCGCGACGCCCAGGCCAAAAGCCTTCAGGCCCATGCCCGGCAAGGTCAGCGCCAGGACCAGGCAGAACGCGCTGAACGAATACATGCCGGTGGCCGTGGCGCGCAACAAGGCGGCGGTAAACGCCGAGCCACGGGTTTGCTGGGAAAACACCGCCATCACGCTGCCCAGCACCGGGAACACCGCGAGCAGGCCGCTCCAGCGTTCGCCGACGGTGCTGGCGAGCCAGGTGACCGCGAGAGTGAGAAGGGCGCCGGCAATCATGCGCAGCAGCAATTTGTCGGACTTCGGTGCCGGGCCGGAGACGATCGGCTGCACCTTGGGAAACAGGTAAGGCGCCGCCAGCAGCGCGGTCGCGGCGGCGATCACCGAGAACACCAGGGACGGTGGAATCACCGACAGCACCACCGCCGCTGTCGCCCAGACCAGCAGCGAAACCGTCAGCGCCCAAGGCCATCCCGCGCGTTGGGCGACCTGGGCGTAGGTTACGCAGAAGGCAATCATCGCGAACATCGCGGATAACGCGGCGGTCGCCGATTGCGCGGCAAACACTTCGCCTTGTTCGATAGCGAGGAAAAACAGAATCGGCCCGACTACCACCGGTAACCCCGACAGCCAACCGGCAACGCTCGGGCCCCAGCGTTTGCCCGCGAGGGAGATCAGTAAGAGAAACCCGGGAATGACCAGCAGTTTGAGCAGCAGCACGTAGGCGCCTCCGACCTTAGCGAAGCGGCAACGTTAGCATTGCGACAAGTAGATTGCTCTAAGGATTGGCTGTTTTTGTATACAAAGCTGAAAGCTTGTACAGCAACACTTTATGCGTATAAGTAACAGAACCCATACGCGCTGAATCGAGCCGATCATGACCCGACCACGATCACCTCTGCGTCATACCCTGTGGCTGTTGGTATTGCTGGGCAACCACGCGTTGGCCAATTGGCAGGAGTCTTTACCCGGTGCTCAAATCATTGGCACCGGTGAGTTCCGGATGTTCGGTTTCGATATCTACAACGCTCGTCTGTGGAGCGCCACTCAGCCATTTGCGAGCGACCAGCCGTTCGCCCTGGAGCTGATTTATCAGCGCAGGATTTCCCGGGACGATCTGGTCCAGGCCAGCGTCGAAGAAATCAAACGACTGTCGGGCGCATCGGTGAGTGCCGGACAACTCGCGGCATGGCAGGCGCAGATGCAGCAGGCGTTTGTCGATGTGCAGGCCGGGACCCGACTCATCGGGGTTTACTTGCCAGGGCAGGGCGCACGTTTTTTTGTCGGCCCGCAGTTGCAGTACGAGGTGACGGACCCGGTGTTCGCCCGGGCGTTTTTTGATATCTGGCTCGACCCGCGCACGAGCAATCCCGGATTGCGGGAGCAGTTGTTGGGTATTGCCAAGCCCTGAACATCACCCGCCGTTGTTTTTGCTTTTGTAGGAGCAAGCTTGCTCGCGATGGACGTTAACGATAACGCGTGCTTCCTGATTAAACGCGGCGCCCTTGAATCCATCGCGAGCAAGCTTGCTCCTACAAAGGCAAAAGCAACGGCGGCGATCTTTGCGTTTTGTCTGTACACCGAAAAGCGCGAAACGTCTAAGCTGCGCCCTCCCGCCTGTTTTCTGGAATGTTTGCGTGAAATTCAGTTTGCCCAAAGTCGCCACTGCGCCGTTTTGTCCGCCGGAAGTGGCGGGCAGCGTTGCCGTTGACCCTCGCGCGTCATTTTTCAAGCGTGTCCTGCGTTTCGCCGGCCCGGGCTTGCTGGTGTCCATCGGCTACATGGACCCGGGCAACTGGGCCACTGCCATCGAGGCCGGTTCGCGGTTTGGTTACAGCCTGTTGTTTGTGGTGTTGTTGGCGAGTCTGGCGGGGATGGTGGTGCAGTGTTTGTGCTCGCGTCTGGGCATTGCCACCGGGCGCGATCTGGCGCAGTTGTCCCGCGAGCGCTACAGCACGCGGACCGCACGGACCCAATGGGTGCTGGCGGAAATCTCGATCATCGCCACCGACCTCGCCGAAGTACTCGGCTGTGCGTTGGCGTTCCATCTGCTGTTGGGCTGTTCGCTGAGCGTCGGCATCGCCCTCACGGCGTTCGACACGCTGCTGGTGCTGGCCCTGCAGAACCGTGGCTTCCGCCGACTGGAAGCGATCATGCTGGTGCTGGTGAGCACCATCGGTGTGTGTTTCTTCGTTGAATTGTTGTTGATCAAGCCTTACTGGCCGGACGTCGCACGGGGTTTCACGCCGTCTCTGTCGGCCATCGGCGATGCGGCGCCGCTGTACCTGGCCATCGGGATTCTCGGGGCCACGGTGATGCCGCATAACTTGTACCTGCACACCTCGATCGTACAGACCCGGATGATCGGCAAGGACTTGGCCAGCAAGCAGGACGCGGTGAAACTGGCGCGCATCGACACCATCGGTTCCCTGGCGCTGGCACTGCTGGTGAACGCGGCGATCCTGATCCTCGCGGCTGCGGCCTTCCACAAGACCGGGCACACCGATGTGGTGGACATTCAGGACGCCTATCACTTGCTCGACCCGCTGGTGGGCGGCGCGTTGGCCAGCGTGCTGTTCGGCGTCGCGTTGCTGGCGTCCGGTCAAAGTTCGACGTTCACCGGCACCATCGCCGGGCAAGTGATCATGGAGGGCTACCTCAACCTGCGGATTCCCTGCTGGCAGCGGCGGTTGATTACCCGGGGGCTGGCGTTGATCCCGGCGTTTATCGGTGTGTGGCTGATGGGGGATAACGCGATCGGCAAGCTGCTGGTGTTGAGTCAGGTGGTGTTGAGTTTGCAGTTGCCGTTTGCGTTGTATCCGTTGATTCGCATGACCAATGATCACAAGTTGATGGGGCCGTTTGTGAATCGATTGCCGACGCGGGTGTTGGCGTGGGGGTTGTTTGCGGTGATCAGTGGGGCGAATAGTTGGTTGATCTTCCAGTTTTTTGGGTGACAGGTCTGGCCTCATCGCCGGCAAGCCGGCTCCTACAGGGTTCACCATTTTCTGTAGGAGCCGGCTTGCCGGCGATGAACGATGACACGGTCTACCGCTGAAACGCCTCAACCACAAAATCAATGAACACCCGGGTCTTGGCCGGCATCAGCGTCCGGCTCGGGTAATACAGCGAGATCGGTCCCGCATCGGCGTGCCAGTCCGGCAGCAGGCGCACCAGTTCCCCGCGCTGGATGTGTGTGACGACATCCGGCAATACCAGCAGCGTCACCCCCAGCCCCAGGAGCGCTGCCTCACGCATGGCGGCGGGATCGTTGAGCACGATGCTTTCGTTCAGACCGGCGCTCTCTTCATGGCCCGCTCGATCGTGCATCACCCACTGGCGAATCCGCCCGGTGCGAATGCCGCGCATCACAATGCCGGTGTGTCCGATCAGGTCGGCCGGCGTGCGCGGCAGCGTGCGTCCTGCCAGGTAGGCCGGTGAGGCCACCGCGACGATATCCGCCGCCGCCAACGTCCGTGAGATGACCCCAGGCGTGAGTTCGAAGCCGCCGCCGATGGCCGCGTCATAGCCTTCAGCAATCAAGTCCACCTGGCGATTTTCGAAGTGCCATTCCGGGCGAATCAACGGATAACGCGCCAGGAACTGCGGCAACAACGGCAACACATGACCGATGCCAAACGTCGGCGCCAGGCTGACCTTGAGCACACCGGCCGGCTCCCCGCGATCGCTGCTCACGGCACTGATCGCCGCTTGCAACGCCTCCAGGTTGCCGCCGATGCTGGCCAGAAAACCCTCACCAGCTTCAGTGAGCGACAGCTTGCGGGTCGAACGCTGAAACAACCGCACACCCATATTGCGCTCCAGCATCGCTACGTTGCGGCTGACCGCGGCGGGTGTCAGCGCCAGCAAACGTGCCGCGGCGGAAAAACTGCCCGTTTCAGCGCTGCGTACAAAAGATTCGAGGTTGGCGAGGGTTTCCATGTCTGGTACCTGCTATGAATACTTGAAAATCATTCAAGCCATTACCCGCTAATCAAGGGCTAATGACAAGCGCAGTATTCACGCCAACGACAACCCCTTGGAGTGAATCACCATGAGTACTATCGGCATCATCGGCGCTGGCGCCATTGGTTCAGCGTTTGCCAGAGCCTTGTCCCGTCAGGGCATCGAAGTCGTCATCGCCAACAGTCGTGGACCTGAAACGCTGGCATCGCTGGTAGCGGAGTTCGGCCCGACGGCGCGCGCCGGCACCCGTGAAGAAGCGGCCGCCCAGCCAATCGTTCTGGTGGCGGTCAACTGGTCGAAGTTGCCGACAGCACTCGCTGGTCTGCCGGACTTCGGCGGGCGGATCGTGATCGACGCCAATAACTCGATTGAGGCGCCGTCGTTCAAGGCGGTGGATTTGCACGGCCGTACATCCAGCGAAGTGTTTGCTGAATGGGTGCCGGGGGCGAGGGTGGTGAAGGCGTTCAATCACCTGGCGGCGCGCTTGCTGGAGAGTGATCCGGCGGCGGAGGGCGGTCGGCGGGTGCTGTTTGTGTCGGGCGATGATGCCGAGGCGAAAGCTCAGGTGGTTGCGTTGACTGAGCGCTTGGGCTTCTTCGGGATTGACCTTGGGGAATTGAGTGTCGGCGCGCGGTTGGCGCAGTTTCCGGGTGGGCCGTTGCCGGTGTTGAATCTCGTGAAGTTCGCCTGACACACGGTTCCTGTAGGAGCGAGCCTGCTCGCGATGGACTTCAACGATAACGCGTGCCGTTTGAATGAACGCGTTGTCCTGACGTTTTTCGCCGGCAAGCCGGTCTCGCTCCTACAGGGTTTTGCCGGAACCCGGTGCGACGTGTGTCACACCGGGGTTGTTGCCGGATGGCGCGGATCTTCGTGGGTCCCCGCGCCGTCCGTTGAACGCGTTAAGCCCGTTCGATCGCCAGTGCCACGCCCTGACCACCACCGATGCACAGGGTGGCGAGGCCTTTTTTGGCGTCGCGCTTGATCATTTCATGCAGCAAAGTCACCAGCACACGGCAACCCGACGCACCGATCGGGTGACCGAGGGCGATGGCGCCGCCGTTGACGTTGACCTTGTTCAAGTCCCACTCCAGGTCCTTGGCCACCGCCAGGGATTGCGCGGCAAAGGCTTCGTTGGCTTCGATCAGGTCCAGTTGGTCGATGGACCAGCCGGCTTTGCTCAGGCAACGGCGAGTGGCCGACACCGGGCCGATGCCCATGATCGCCGGGTCCACGCCCGCGTTGGCGTAAGCCGCGATTTTTGCCAGCACCGGCAGGCCCAGGGCCTTGGCTTTGTCCGCGCTCATCAGGATCACGGCGGCGGCGCCGTCGTTCAGCGACGAAGCGTTACCGGCGGTCACCGAACCGTCCTTCTTGAAGGCCGGTTTCAGTTTGCCCAGGGCTTCGGCGGTGGTGCCGGCGCGAGGCTGTTCATCGGTGGCGAAGGACAGCGGATCGCCCTTGCGCTGCGGAATCAGGATCGGCGTGATTTCATCGGCAAAACGCCCGGCTTCGATGGCGGCCGTGGCTTTCTGCTGCGAGGCCGCAGCGAAGGCATCCTGTTGCTCGCGGGTCAGGCTGTACTTTTCAGCCAGGTTCTCGGCGGTGATGCCCATGTGGTAATCGTTGAACGCATCCCACAGGCCGTCGCTGATCATGGTGTCGACGATTTGCGCGTGACCCATGCGCAGACCGGTGCGCGCACCGGGCATGACGTAGTTGGACAGGCTCATGTTTTCCTGGCCGCCGGCAATGATCACGTCGGCGTCGCCGCAGCGAATCGCCTGGGTGGCCAGGTGCAGGGCCTTGAGGCCGGAGCCGCAGACCTTGTTCAGGGTCATGGCCGGCACGGTGAACGGCAGGCCCGCCTTGATCGCGGACTGACGCGCAGGGTTTTGCCCGGCGCCGGCGGTCAACACCTGGCCCATGATCACTTCATCGACTTCAGCCGGGTTCAGGCCGGTTTGCGTCAGCAACTGACGGATCACCGCAGCACCGAGGTCTACGGCGGACACATTGGCCAGCGAGCCCTGGAAGCTGCCGATGGCAGTACGGGTGGCGGCGACAATGACGACTTCTTGCATGGAATGATTCCTCACTGGGCAGCGAACTGCATTTCCGGAACGTGGTCCGGCACGATCAGTTTACCGGCAGTCTTGGCGACGATCTCTTCGACGCTGACGCCCGGCGCACGCTCTTTGAGAATGAACGCGCCGTTTTCGATTTCAAGATACGCAAGGTCGGTCAGTACGCGCTTGATGCAACCGGCGCCGGTCAGCGGCAGGCTGCATTGGGACAGCAGCTTGGACTCACCGTCCTTGGAAGCGTGGGTCATGATGACGATGATGTTGTCTGCGCCGGCCACCAGGTCCATGGCGCCGCCCATGCCCTTGACCAGCTTGCCGGGGATCATCCACGAGGCGATGTTGCCTTGCACGTCGACTTCAAACGCGCCGAGCACGGTCAGGTCGACATGACCCCCGCGAATCATCGCGAAGGACTCGGCGGAGGAAAAGATCGATGCGCCGGTACGCGCGGTCACGGTTTGCTTGCCGGCGTTGATCATGTCGGCATCGATGGTTTCTTCAGTAGGAAAAGGACCCATGCCGAGCAGGCCGTTTTCCGACTGCAGCATGACTTCCATGCCTTCGGGAATGTAGTTGGCGACCAGGGTCGGAATGCCGATGCCCAGGTTCACGTAGAAGCCGTCCTGCATTTCGCGGGCGACGCGTTGAGCCATTTGTTCGCGGGAAAGTGCCATTGTTGTTATTCCTTCATTCGGTCCGGGGGCAGGGGATCACTTACGCACAGTGCGCTGTTCGATGCGCTTCTCGAACGTGCCGCAAATGACCCGGTCGACGTAGATGCCAGGGGTGTGGATCTGCGCCGGGTCCAGCTCGCCGGGTTCGACGATTTCTTCGACTTCGACCACGGTGATCTTGCCGGCGGTGGCGGCCAGCGGGTTGAAGTTCTGGGCGGTGTGGCGGTAGATGACGTTGCCGAAATGGTCGGCTTTCCAGCCTTTGACGATGGCGAAGTCACCGGTGATGGATTCTTCCATCAGGTACTTGCGACCGTGGAATTCGCGCACTTCCTTGCCTTCGGCGACCGGGGTGCCGACGCCAGTAGCCGTGAAGAATGCCGGGATGCCGGCGCCGCCCGCGCGCATTTTTTCGGCGAGGGTGCCTTGGGGCGTCAGGACGACTTCGATTTCGCCTTTCAGCAGTTGGTCTTCGAACAGCTTGTTTTCGCCGACGTAGGAGGCCACTACTTTTTTGATCTGCCGGTCTTCCAGCAGCACGCCAAGACCGAAACCGTCGACGCCGCAGTTGTTGGAAACCACGGTCAGGTCACGGGTGCCTTTGCGCTTGATCTCGGCGATCAGGTTTTCCGGAATGCCGCACAGGCCGAAGCCGCCGGCAATCACGGTCATGCCGTCTTCAAGACCTGCCAGAGCTTCCTCGTAGGAACTCACGCGCTTGTCGAAACCTGCCATATGCACCTCTTTTATTCTTTGTGGGCGGCTGGCTAGCCGTATGGGATGGAGTGTCGCGCTGGAGGATTTATTTGTTAAGTTGATTTTTAAGGTTGATTGATAGATAAAACTCACCAATAAATCCTGTAGGAGCATGGCTTGCCCGCGATGACGATCTCCAGGACGCCATCGCGGGCAAGCCATGCTCTTACAGAGAGTACCTGAGCTCATTACTGGAGCAGTTAGCCTATGACAGTCAAGCAGATCCGCGCCTTTCTGGCCGTGGCCCAGAGTCTGAGCTTTGCCGTCGCCTGCGAACGATTGCACCTGTCGCAATCGGCACTGAGCCTGACCATCAAGGCGCTGGAGGAGGGCCTGGGAGGGCGGCTGTTTACCCGCAATACGCGCAATGTTGCGCTGACGCCCGAGGGGGAGTCCCTGGTGCCGTTGGCCCGCCGATTGATCGCGGACTGGGACAATGTCGAGGACGAACTGCGCCAGCGTTTTACCCTGCAGCGCGGGCGCGTGACGCTGGCGGCGATGCCGTCGTTTGCCGGGAACCTGCTGCCGCCGATCCTCAAGACGTTTCGCGCGCGGTATCCCAAGGTCAACGTCACGGTGAATGACGTGATCAACGAGCAGGTGCTGGAAATGGTGCGCGATCGGCAGGTCGAGTTGGGCGTAGCGTTTGAACCGACGCAAAGTTCGTCGCTGCAATTCACGCCGTTGTACCGGGACCGGTTTGTGGCGGTGGTGCCGTTCGATTCGCCTTTTTCAGAACGCGAAGACATTGATTGGCAGACGTTGCTTGAAGAGCCTTTCATTACCTTGCAGCGACCGTCGACGGTGCGGGTGATGCTGGAGGAGCACTTGCAAACGCGGGGGATGAAGTTGCCGGTGGAGTTTGAAAGCCATCAGTTGGCGACAGTCGGGAGAATGGTCGCCAGCGGCCTGGGGGTGAGCGCGGTGCCGGCGTTGTGTGCCGGGCAGATGCGCGAGTTGGGCGCGCGGTGCATTACCCTGCGTGACCCAGTGGTGGAACGGGCGATCGGGGTATTGACCAAGCCTGGGGTGGAGTTGTCGGCAGCGGCGCAGGCGTTGTTCGATATTCTCAAGGAAGAAAACTTCGACCAACGCCTTGCCCTGTGAAATCGCTCGGTTCTACTTTTTAGCGACCGACAACGGTGGGGTTCGAGGCGGGATCATGCGCTTGGTCCCCGTCGACTCGAATGCCGAGGCGAAGCGCAGCAGCGTCGAATCGTCGTAGGCGCGGCCGGCAAACGTCAGCCCGACGGGCATGCCGATGTCCGGCATCACGCCCATCGGCACGGTGACCGTTGGCACACCCAAATGCCGGATGGCGAGGTTGCCGTTGGCCACCCAGATGCCGTTGCTCCAGGCGATGTCCGCAGAGGCCGGGTCGATATCGGCATTCGCCGGTGCAACGTCGGCCACCGTCGGGAACAGCACCGCATCGAGCCCCAGCCGATCCATCCAGTCTTCCAGGTCGATTCGACGGGTTTTTTCCAGCCCACGCAAGCCATCAGGCACTGTGGAAATCTGATCCCACGGGGTGATGCCGCGCTCAGCCATCCGCACGTATTCGTCCATGCCGGCGACCAGGTCGCCCTCACGGTTGGGCAGGGTTCCCGGGTCGTGCGGGAAAATCAGCGGCCCGTCTACATCGACCAGACGGTTCAATTTCGGGTCGCCGTTGGCCTGCAGGAAATCATCGAATGCCCAGGCCGTCAGGTCCCACAACTCATGATGCAGGAACTCTTTCGACACCAGGCCTCGGGTAAACACCGTCGGCGCACCCGGACGATCACCCTCGCAATTGGAGACCAGCGGGAAGTCGACTTCAATCACTTCGGCACCCGCCGCTTCGAGTGCCTTGCGGGCCTCTTCCCAGAGCCCGATCACCGATGGACGCGTGTTGATGCGCTGCCCCGTCGGCCCACCGATGCCCGGTGCGTCGCTCGTGCCCGCGTCGGGATCGGCGTTGATGTACATGCGCGGAACGCCGAGGCGTTTGCCGACGAGTGCATCGGTGTTCGCCGCAAGTTCGGCATAGGATGCCGGGCGCACCGAGGCGACGCTCGGAATCGGCACCCAGGGTTGCAGCCGCCACAGATCGCCGCGGGTGTCGGGATCTTCCGCCACCACCACGTCGAGCACTTCAAGCAGGTCGGCCATGGTTCTGGCGAAGGGCACGACGACGTCCATGGTCGGCGTCAGCGGCCAGTTGCCGCGCACCGAGATCACCCCGCGCGACGGCGTGTAGGCGCACAAACCGTTGTTCGAGGCCGGACCGCGACCGCTCGACCAGGTTTCTTCCGCGAGACCGAAGGCCGCGAAACTGGCGGCGGTCGCCGTCCCGGCGCCGTTCGACGAACCCGAAGCGAAAGGAGCGGTGAGGTAGTCAGCGTTGTACGGGCTTTCGGCCCGGCCATAGACCCCGCGCTGCATGCCGCCGTTCGCCATCGGCGGCATGTTGGTTTTGCCCAGGCAGATCGCACCCGTGGCGCGAAGCCGTTCGATGGTGAACGCATCGCGATAGGCAATCAGGTGGGCGAAAGCGGGGCTGCCAGAGGCGGCGGTCAGCCCTTTGACCAGATAACTGTCTTTGGCGGTATAGGGAATGCCATCGAGCGGCCCCAGCGTTTGACCTTTGGCCCGACGGGCATCGGACGCCCGCGCTTCATTGAGCGCCTCGGGATTGCGCACCACCACGGCGTTGAGCGCGGTGGCGGTGTCCGGGCCATCGTAGGCATCGATCCGGGCCAGGTAAGCCTGCACCAGTTCGACGGCGGTGGTCTGCCCGGATTCGAGCGCCGCGCGCAGTTCGGCAATGGACACTTCAGTGACTTCGATCATGCGCTTACCACCGGCTGCTGAGGGGTGACGGGTTGAATGTTTCCATCACGCGGGAGCGTTGGCTCAGGGGCATCACTTTTCTCAAAATGGGTTCTCATATCCGTTCTCGTTGCACTGCATTACGCGACAGCGTGCTATTTAACACCAAGTTGGGCCCGATAGAGTTGTCGATACGCGTCAACCAGTTGATCCAGGGTGAAGCGAGCAAGTTGCTGGCAACTTCAATGGCTCGCTGGGTAGAGTCGATGCTAGGTGTTTATGGCTTGGCCATATATTGGTCGACCGGACAAACACTGTTGTCGGATTTCACATGAATCCTGAATCGGCAGGCTCAGGCCGCCTGCTTTCGCTCTTGAGTTTTCAGCGGCTTTCAGACTCAAATGATCCTTTTCGGGACGGTGACGATATGGAACATCGGTGTGAAGTAGCGGTGCTCGGACTCGGCGCGATGGGCGCCGCGACGGTGTATCAACTGGCGAAATCCGGGGGCAGGGTCATCGGCGTCGACCGCCACCATCCTCCCCACACGCAGGGCTCCAGCCATGGGGACACGCGCATCACTCGGCTTTCGGTCGGCGAAGGTGCGGCGTACGTGCCCATTGTCCGCAACTCGCATCGGATCTGGCGAGAGCTCGAAGCGCTGTCCGGCGAGTCGCTGTTCGAGCAGTGCGGCGTGCTGGTGTTGAGCTCCAGCCCCGGCTATGACGCCGACGATGCCAACGACTTCACGAACCGCACCCTTCAACTGGCGAACACCTATGGCATCGAGCATGAGGTGTTGTCCGCCGAACAGATTCGCCAGCGATTCCCGCAGTTTTCCCAGGTGCTGGACACTGCCGTCGGCTACTTCGAGCCGAGTGGCGGTTACGTCCGGCCGGAACGCTGCATCGCGGTGCAATTGCAGCTCGCCGAGGAACACGGCGCCACGTTGTTCAAGGGCGAAACCGTCACGCACATCCGCTCGGACGAGCAGGGCGTCACCCTCACCACCGACCAGCGCACGATCCGCGCCGACAAAGTCGTGGTCAGTGCCGGTATGTGGTCCCGGGATTTGTTGGGGCAGCCGTTTGACCGCTTGTTGCGGGTGTGTCGGCAGAAGTTGTTCTGGTTTGAACAGGAAGAGCACGCGGAGTTTGCCGAGGTGTCACCGACGTTCATCTTCAGCCACGGTCCGGCACAGTCCTTCTACGGCTTCCCGCCGTTACCGGGCGAGGGCAGCGTGAAGGTCGCGACGGAGCAATACACTGAAGAATCCTCGCCAGACATGCTGGACCGGACCGTCAGCGCCGCTGAAGAACACGACATGTACGAACGTCAGGTGCGCGGCCGGATCGCGGGCGTGACTTCGCGTGTGGTCAAGTCGGCGGTGTGCACGTACACCGTCACGCCGGATTCGCACTTCATCATCGACGAGCATCCGTCACTGAAAAACACCCTGGTGGTGTCGGCCTGCTCGGGACATGGTTTCAAGCATTCCGCGGCATTGGGCGAGGCGGTTGCGCAGTGGTGCGTGCGTGGCAGCAGTGACCTGGACCTGTCGGCGTTTTCGTTGAAGCGGTTTGCCTGACTTGCCGATCCCGGCCACCCCGCGATCCGTAGGAGCCAGGCTTGCCGGCGAAGGCGCCCGTGAAATCGCCATCGCCGGCAAGCCGGGCTCCTACAGGTTTGGTGTGAATCCCCAATCCCGAACATCCCTCAATCCGTAGGAGCCGGCTTGCTGGCGATGGCGTCCATGAAATCGCCATCGCCGGCAAGCCGGACTCCTACAGGTTTGGCGTGAATTCCCAATCTCGAATATCCCCGCGATCCGTAGGAGCCGGCTTGCTGGCGATGGCGTCTGTGAAATCGCCATCGCCGGCAA